>DAONAB010000132.1:0-8331 GCA_035400805.1 Nitrospira sp.
AACCCGTTGCGAAACAGACTATTTGAGGCTCAACACATCAAGCATGTCGTAAAGACCGGGGGGCTGCTTCACCAGCCAACGCGCTGCCCGCAACGCGCCTCGCGCAAACGTATCTCGACTGCTGGCGCGGTGAGTCAGCTCAATACGTTCGCCCATGGTCCCAAACATCACCGTGTGGTCTCCGACAATGTCGCCTGCGCGAATGGTCTGGATGCCAATCTCACCCTTTTTACGCTCACCGATCAGACCCTTGCGCGCATACACTCCGACTTGCCCCAGGTCCCTATTGACCGCTCGAGCCAGAACCTCTGCCATTTTGAGAGCCGTACCGCTGGGGGCGTCCTTTTTGAGTCGATGGTGTGCTTCGATGACTTCAATGTCATAGTCGTCACCGAGCGTTTTCGCCATTTCTGCGATCACTTTGTAGATGACGTTGACCCCCACGCTCATATTAGGCGAGAAGACGCACGGGATCTGCTTACTCACGCTTCGGAGCTCATCCAATTCGGACGGAGAAAATCCCGTTGTTCCAACCACAATTCCCCGGCGGTGCTGAGCGACGATTCTTAAATGCCCGAGCGTCGCTGCAGGAGTCGTAAAATCCACGACCACTTCACCTCGATCCATCAGACTTGCTAGATCTTCGACGATAGGCACGCCTGTCCGTCCGCAACCGGCCACCTCCCCCGAATCTTCCCCTAGAGCATGGTGGCCCTTGCTCTCCACAGCCCCCGCCAGCGTCAGAAATGCTGAATCTTTGACCAAGGATACGAGACGAGAACCCATTCGTCCGGCAGCCCCAGTGATAACGACCTTAATCATGGCATCATCCTTCAGAACGAACAGACCAACTACACCAGGCCAGCAGCCTTCAGTACAGTCAGCAGTTTTGCTTTATTGTCATTTCCCATGGGGCACAGCGGCAACCGTATTTCCGGCGAGATCTTGCCCATGAGATGTAGTGCTTCTTTGACAGGAATGGGGTTGGTTTCATAGAACAAAGCCGTAAAGAGGGGATACAGCTCGTAATGCATCGCGCGCGCGGCCTCGAGTCTCCCCTCACGAAATGCATTAACCAATTGAGCCATCTTTGTCGGGACAAGATTGGCCGTGACTGTAATCACGCCCTTCCCGCCAACCGCCATCATCGGCAGAGTCAACGCGTCATCTCCAGCCAAGACGGTCAACCGTTCCCCGCACAGCTGAATGATTTCAGACGCCTGCTGAACTGCCCCGCTGCCTTCCTTGATCGCCACCACCGTCGGACAGACAGTCAGGCGGGCGATGGTGGACGGCAGCATATTCACACCGGTTCGACCGGGAATATTGTAGACAACGAGCGGAAGGTCGACTGCTTCAGCCACCGCCTTGTAATGCAGAAAGAGGCCTTCTTGCGTAGGCTTGTTGTAATACGGCGTAATCAGCAAGGCCCCATCCACACCGGCCGCTTTTGCATGCTTTGTCAGTGCAATCGCTTCTTCCGTGCTATTGGAGCCTGTCCCCGCCACCACCGGGACACGACGCCTGACCACTTCGACAGTAAAGGCCACCACCCGGTCATGCTCGGCATGCGTGAGTGTAGCCGACTCGCCGGTGGTCCCGCAGGGGACAATCCCGTGGGTGCCGCTGGTGATTTGCCATTCGATGAGGTCACCGAGCGCGCGCTCATCCAGTTTGCCGTTCTTGAACGGCGTCACAATGGCAACTAAAGACCCTGTAAACATGGGGCGCTCCATCAAGGAAGAGGATTAAAACTCGACTTACGAAAGAAACTCCGGCACCTGCTCGCCTCTGACCAGGTCTTCGTATGTTTCGCGAGACCGAATCACATGATACTGCCCTTCGTGGACCAACACCTCAGGGATGCGAGGACGCGAATTATAATTCGAGGACATGACAAATCCATAGGCGCCTGCGCTCATCACGGCCATAAGATCACCAGCGCCCATGGCCGGCATGACTCGATCCTTCGCCAGAAAATCTCCCGATTCGCATACGGGGCCCACGACATCAACAGTCTTTTTCTCACCCTGCGTCACCTTCTCATACACCGGGCGAATATCATGATAGGCGTCATATAGACTGGGGCGAATCAAATCATTCATCGCGGCGTCCACGATCAGGAACCGTTTCGCTTCGCCGTCCTTCGCGTACAACACTTTCGTGAGCATCACCCCCGCGTTACCCACAATCACGCGACCAGGCTCCATGATCAAGACACACTTCAGGTCGCGCACGAGCGGAGAAATCGCCTCAGCCAGGTCTTTCGGCTCCGGAGGAGTTTCATCGGAATAGGTAATGCCAAGGCCACCACCGATATTGACATACCGAAGGGGAATCCCTTGCTCCGCCAGCGTCTGCACCATCGTCAACACCTTTTTCAACGATTCGACAAACGGAGTCACTTGCGTCAATTGGGACCCGATGTGAGCATGCAGTCCTACCACTTTGATATTGCTGAATGCCGCCGCATTCTTGAACTCTTCAATCGCACGGTCGGCCGCAATACCAAATTTGCTCTTTTTGAGGCCGGTGGAAATGTAGGGATGCGTCTTCGGGTCGATGTCGGGATTAATTCGCAAGGCCACCCGTGCCTTCACTCCCATGGAGGCCGCGACTTCATTGATGGCCTGCAGCTCCGCGGATGATTCGACGTTAAACATGAGGATGTCGGCGTTCAAAGCGTCGCGAATTTCGTCCGGCTTTTTCCCCACCCCGGCAAACACGATCTTCGCGGGCGGCACTCCCGCCTTCAGGGCGCGGAACAATTCTCCACCGGAAACGATGTCCACCCCGCTCCCTTCTTTCGCCATGAGTCGAAGGACGGCCAGGTTGGAATTGGCCTTCATCGCGAAGGCCACGATGTGGGGGATGTTCTTAAAAGCGCCGTCGTAGACCCGGAAATGCCGTACTAAGGTGTGGTGGCTATATACATAACAAGGCGTGCCCACTTCTTTCGCAATGCGCGAAAGCGGCACATCTTCACAGTACAATTCCCCATTCCGATAGTGAAAGTCATGCATGGCAATAATCCTCGATCAACAAGTCTGAAGTAGCCCATAACACCCGGTACGCCGACAGTCGGAGCGAATGCGATTCGCCGGATTACATCGTGACACTCTGACGCTTATCTGGTTCCCATCGATCTCCAGGGCGGAGTCGGCAATGGATCCGGATCCGGCGGAATCGGCGCCTCTTCGATCGTGAGCCCGCTCGGAGCGCTTGGCCGTGAAGCCGATCCCGTGACGCTCGCACCGGCGGCCAATAACCCTTCCCGCCTCAACTGCCGTTCGATGATCGGCGCCACCCCGACATCCTCCGGTGGAAGCGGCGCACCTAACACCCCGCATCCCGCCAGAAGCACCAACGATAGAGTCACCAACAGGAGAGGCCGCTGGATAGCCACGCGCCTTGCAGCGACGGGCGTCATCCCTTCAGCGCCTTTTCGAGTTCCTTGATCCTCGCTTCGACCCGACGCCGCGCCGTCCCACCGATCTGGGCTTTTCGGTCGATCGCGCCTCGCACAGTGAGGCAGTTCAATACATCAGCCTTGAAGTGCGATGAAAATCCCTGCAATTCCTTGAGCGTCAACCGTTGAAGCGGCCGCCGCTTCTCGAGTGAGAATCGCACAATCTGTCCGGTAATGGAATGGGCCTCCCGGAACGGCACCCCCGTCGTCACGAGATAGTCCGCCAGTTCCGTCGCCAACATCCCGCCACCCTCGGCGGCTTCAGCCAAGACGTCACGATTGACGGCCAGCCGCCGCACCAGCTCCGTGCACAGCACCAGCGATTGTCCGGTCGTATCCACGGCATCGAACAGCGCTTCTTTATCTTCCTGCAAATCCCGGTTGTAACTCAGCGGCAAGCCCTTCAACAGCGTCAAGGTTCCCATCAGATGACCATAGACCCGCCCGGTTTTGCCTCGAACCAATTCCGGCACATCAGGATTCTTTTTTTGCGGCATCATACTGCTGCCGGTACAGAAGGTATCCGGCAGGTCCACGTAGCGAAACTCCTGCGACGCCCACAAAATCAGTTCTTCGCTCAACCGCGAGAGATGCATCATGATCAAGGACAAGGTGCTGAGCACCTCCACGACGGCATCGCGATCCGAGACGGCATCGAGACTGTTTTGCGTGACCGATGGAAAGTCCAGCAACGCGGCCGTATACCGCCGGTCCACCGGATAATTCGACCCCGCCAGAGCACCTGACCCCAGCGGCATGACATTGAGCCGTTGCCGGCAATCGTGGAGCCGCGTCCGGTCCCGGTCGAGCATTTCGACATAGGCTAGAAAATGATGGGCCAAGAGCACCGGCTGGGCACGCTGCAAATGGGTGTAGCCAGGCATCACGACATCGAGGTGCGCCCGCGCCTGCCCTACCAGCACCCGCCGGAATTCCTGCACCTGCGCCATGAAGGTCGCTAACACATCGCGCAAAAACAAACGCAGATCCAACGCCACCTGATCGTTGCGGCTTCGGCCCGTATGGAGTTTGCCCCCCACGGCACCGATGAGCTCCGTCAGCCGGCGTTCAATCGCCATGTGAATGTCTTCGTCTTGCGGCGAGAAAGGGAACCGGCCGCCGTCCAATTCCACCTTGACGAACTGCAGGCCGCGCACGAGCTGCGCCGCTTCGCGGCCGCTTAGCACCCCTGCCCGCTCGAGAGTTTTGCAGTGCGCAATACTGCCCTGAATGTCGTAGGGATACAGGCGCCGGTCATAGGCGATCGACGAGGTGAACTGTTCGACCAAACGGTCCGTTTGCTCGGCAAACCGTCCGCCCCAGGCCTTTCCTTTGGGCAAGGCCCGGCCGGTCCGTTGCGGAGTCCGCGCCGACTTACGCCCGCGAGCGCCGAGAGGTGTGGATTTCGCCATTACCGGCTCGACCTCTTCTTGCGTTGCGCGCGAATCGCCAACCGGAGTGCGTTCAAGCGAATGAATCCCTCGGCATCTTTCTGCCGGTACACATCGTCCTCTTCAAACGTCGCCATATCCAAGCGATATAACGAACGCGGCGACTTCCGTCCGACGACCGTGCAGTTGCCTTTGTAGAGTTTTACACGAACAGTGCCCGTGACATCCTTCTGGGCTTCATCGATGGCCGTCTGCAGCATTTCGCGCTCGGGAGCATACCAATATCCATAATAGATCAGCTCGGCATAGCGCGGAATGAGACTATCCCGCAAATGCAGCACTTCACGATCCATCGTGAGCGATTCCAAACCTCGATGCGCCGCATGCAGGATAGTGCCACCAGGCGTTTCATACACGCCGCGAGACTTCATGCCGACATAGCGGTTTTCCACCAGGTCGACGCGACCGACACCATGCGCGCCGCCCAACTTGTTCAGGTGGCCCAGAAGCGCGGCGGGGCTCATCTTCTTCCCGTCCACCGCGACCGGGTTGCCGGCCACGTACTCGATCTCCACTTCACGCGCCTTGGCCGGCGCACGTTCGGGGGAAACGGACATGACGAAAATTTCTTCCGGCGGGGCTTTCCACGGATCCTCAAGAATGCCCCCCTCATAACTCGTATGGAACAGGTTCATATCCATGCTGTAGGGCTTGGCCTTGGTCGCCGTGACCGGAATGCCGTGCTTCTCCGCATATTCGATCAGCTCGCGCCGCGAACGCATCCTCCATTCCCGCCACGGGGCAATGATCTTGATCTGCGGATGCAGCGCCATGTAGGTCAGTTCGAACCGCACCTGATCATTGCCCTTGCCGGTTGCGCCGTGGCACACCGCTACGGCGCCTTCCTTGGCGGCAATCTCGATTTGTCGTTTGGCAATCAGCGGGCGCGCAATCGAAGTCCCCAAGAGATAGCTGCCTTCGTAGATCGCATTCCCGCGCAACATGGGAAACACGTGATCCTTGACGAAAGTCTCGCGCAAATCCTCGACATATATCTTCTTCACACCCAGCGACTGCGCTTTTTTCTTGATGGCCTTCAAATCCTCGCCCTGGCCGAGATCGGCGCAAAACGCCACCACTTCGCAGCCATAGACCTCTTCCAGCCATTTCAGGATGACCGAGGTATCCAATCCACCCGAATAGGCGAGCACTACTTTTTTGTACGACGACTGACTCATACCACTCCTTTTCCTCACGTCTTCCGGGCGGTTTTCTTTCCGAGGAGCCTGACCAGGATCGCTTTCTGCATGTGCAACCGGTTCTCCGCCTGATCGAACACGACCGACTGCGGGCCATCCAAGACCTCGGCACTGATTTCTTCGCCGCGATGGGCCGGCAAACAATGCATCACCAACGCATCCGGCTTGGCGCATTTCAACAAACGCGCATTGAGCTGATACGGGGCGAGCGCTTTGAGGCGCTTGGCCTGCTCCCGCTCCTGTCCCATGCTGATCCAGACATCGGTATAGACCACATCCGCATCCTTCACGGCCACGAATGGATCGGAGCCGATTTCAATCACCGCCCCTGCCCTCTGCGCTTCAGCTAACGACAGGTCCACAATCTTCCGGTCCGGCTGGTAGCCGGGGGGACAACCCACCGCAATCGTCATGCCCATCTTGGCGGCAGCCTCGATGAGCGAGTTCGTCACATTGTTCCCGTCGCCGACATAAGCGAGCTTGATGCCTTTCAGCCGTCGCTTCTTCTCCTGAATGGTCAGCAGATCGGACAGGGCCTGGCAGGGATGGGTCAGATCCGTCAGCCCGTTGATGATAGGAATGCTCGCTTCACGCGCCCATTCCTCTGCAATGGCATGATCAAAGGTGCGCAGGACAATCGCGTCGAGATACCGCGACAACACATGAGCCGTATCCGCGATGCTCTCCCCGCGGGACAATTGAATGTCGCCCATCGGCAACACCATTGCCTGGCCGCCGAGCTGGTTCATGCCCGCCTCGAACGAGACGCGCGTCCGGGTCGACGGCTTCTGGAACAGCAGCCCCAACATGCGGCCCTGCAGGAGAGGATGCGACACACCGCGGCGTTGTTTGACTTTCAATTGGGCCGCGAGACGCAACAAGCCCTTCAGCTCGTCGATGGGAATCGAGAGCAAGTCCAGAAAATCTTTCCCGAGGCCAGCCCGGGTGGTTGACCGGCGAGGACGCCGTACCATACGCGCCACTACACAATTAATGGGTTGAGGTGGTTCGTTGACTAAAAATCTGTGAGAGCGCGGCCAGCAACCGGTCGATCTCGCGCTCCGTAATGATGAGCGACGGCACGAAACGTAGCACCCGATCACCGACGCAGTTGATCAACAGCCCGCGCGCCAGACAATCGGCCACCACCGCCTTTCCGTCGAAGTCTACTTCTAGGCCCTGCAAGAGCCCCATGCCGCGCACCTCTTTGATGCAGCGATGCCGCTCTTTCAAGGTCGCCAGCCCTTTCGCCAGATACTCCCCAATCCGCCGTCCCTGGTCCAGAATCTTGCCGTCCAGCAAGACCCGCAAGACGGCCAACGCGGCGGCACAGGCCAAGGGATTCCCGCCGAACGTCGAGGCATGAGTTCCCGGGCTAAACGCACGCGCAACGCTGTCTGTCGCGAGGCACGCGCCGATCGGAACCCCACCGCCAAGCCCTTTCGCCAGAGTCATGATGTCGGGCTGCATCCCGAATTGCTCATAACAGAACAGCGTCCCGGTCCGGCCGATGCCGGTTTGCACTTCGTCAAAAATCAGCAAGACGTCACGTTCCCGGCACAGCTCCCGCAGGCCCTGCAGATAGCCGCGTTCCGCCACATGCACTCCGCCTTCGGCCTGAATCGGCTCCAGCAGGACCGCAGCGGTTTTGGGCGTGATCGCCCGCTCAACTGCCGACAGATCATTAAAGGGGACATAGGTAAAGCCCGGCACCAACGGAGCAAATCCCTTCTGGACTTTCTCCTGTCCGGTGGCGGTCAGCGTCGCCATAGTTCGCCCGTGAAACGAGCTGGTCATCGTGACGATCTCGTACCGATCGGCGCCGTATTTGTCGTACGAATATTTTCTGGCCAGCTTGATCGCGGCTTCATTGGCTTCCGCACCGCTGTTGCAGAAAAATACCTTCTGCGCAAACGAATGTTCGACCAGGGCCTGGGCCAGCCGCACTTGCGGCTCGGTATAATAGAGATTCGATGTATGGAGCAGATGCTGCGCCTGCTTCTGGATGGCCAGCACCAGATCCGGATGTCCATGCCCGAGCACATTCACCGCAATGCCGGCCACAAAATCGATGTACTCCCGGCCTTCCAGGTCATAGACCTTCGAGCCCCGTCCTCGCACGATCGAAATCGGCTGACGCTGGTAGGTATTCATCAGGTACTGTTCGGCATTGAGACGCAACTCACCCGTCGGCATGGCACACCTCTCCCAT
>DAONAB010000133.1:0-3188 GCA_035400805.1 Nitrospira sp.
GAAGTTTATCGAACCGGCGCTGCTTCCCAAGGAACAGCGCTGGGCGATTCCGATTTTCCTGCTGGCCGCGCTGCTCTTCGCGCTCGGACTCATCTTTTGTAATCTCGTCATCCTGCCGCTCGTCATCGACTTTTTCGTCAGCTTCGGTATGGACCGCGACATTACGCCCGCGCTCGGGGTTGGTACCTACATCGATTTCAACGTCAAATTTCTGCTGATCTTCGGGTGTGCGTTTGAATTGCCCCTGGTGCTGACCATTTTGTCCCGCGTGGGTGTGGTCTCTGCGGCAGTGTTGTCCCATTATCGCAAGCACGCCATCATGGCGGCCTTGATCATTTCGGCCATTGTGACGCCGGACGCCACCCTCTTCACCATGTTGCTCATGGCGGTCCCGCTCATGGTACTCTATGAGATCGGGATCATCGGGGCGAAGATCTTCGGGCGGTCCTCGGGACCCGCACCCGACATGAATTTGCCCCTCGACCCTGATATACCCATTGGTACTGCTGGTCATCGCGTGCGGTGAGCCGGCGTTCACAATTTTTGAAGGGTGATCATCTTATGCTGCGTCACATGTTGGTGTTGGCGGCGTTGACGGTCGGCAGTCTGCAGGGAATGGGGCATGCCGCATCCTTGCCCATCGGGAACGAGGGCGGTGGGCCGTTGAAACTGGAACAGGGACACCCCGGGCAGGATCCGTCCTCGCCTGCGGACATCGGCAATACGAGTATTCAGGCCTTGGCCTCAGGTACCGGCGGCGTGATCTACGCCGGATCCTTCGGCATGGGCATTTTTCGCAGCAGCGACCGCGGCGGCACCTGGATGTCGGCCAATGAAGGACTCACCGACCCCTTCGTGCTCTGCCTGACTACCGGCAAAGATGGCGCCATCTATGCGGGGACATTTCGCGGCGGGGTATTCCGCTCCCGCGATGCCGGAAAAACCTGGCAGCCGCTCAATAAAGGGCTGAAGCGTCTGGAAATCAAGGCGTTGATGATGGATGCCAAGGGATTGTATGCAGGGACCGGCGACGGCGTCTATTTGTTGAACGCGGCGCAGGACCAGTGGAAAGTCGTGACCACCGGACTGGATGAAATTTTGGTGCATGCGCTGGCCAGGACTAATGATGGCACGTTGTACGCAGGCACTTCCGGCAAGGGCGTGCACAGTTACAAAGAACGCACGCCCGGGTGGACGCGTCTCCGGCAAGGTCTGAAAGATCACGAAGGATTGGTGGAGAATTTTATCCGCGTCCTGGCGGTCGATAAGGAGCAAGGCGTCTATGCAGGCACGTTCGACGGCGGGGTGTTCCGCAGCGGCGACGGGGGCAAAACGTGGCTGCCGATCAGCCGCGCCTTACCGAACGACTCCATCCGCGGTTTGATCAGCAATGAGCGCGGCGTGTATGTCGCGACGGGACGGGGGATTTTCAAGACCATCGATAAGGGACGGCAATGGATGCCGTTGAACAAAGGCCTGAGCAATCTCTCGGTACAAGTGTTGATCGAGGGTGAGAAGGGCGGCTTTTATGCCGGAACCAGTTCCGGCGTGTTTCGCAGCGACGACGACGGCCTGACTTGGACAGCAGTCAGCCAGGGATTGGAAGGGGAGAGCGTCGCGCCCTTCAAGTTTAACTGAGTAGGAAAGGATACGAGATGACCGCACAAACCGCGACGATTACTGTGACATCCAAGAACGAGCCCTGGGGCGAGATCGTGCTGCGCTTTTTCCCGGACGTGGCGCCGAATCATGTGAAGAACTTTACGGACCTGGCGAAGAAAGGCTTTTACAACGGCACCACCTTTCACCGGGTGATTCCCGGATTCATGATCCAGGGCGGCGATCCGAACAGCAAGAATCCCGATCGCGCCTCGCACGGAATGGGTGGCCCCGGCCACAACGTGAAAGCGGAGTTCAACAGCAAGCCGCACAAACGAGGAACTCTGTCCATGGCGCGCGCCAATGATCCGGACAGCGCCGGTTCGCAATTTTTTATCTGTGTGAACGACGCCAATTTTCTGGATTGGCAGTATACGGTTTTCGGGGAAGTGCAGAGCGGGCTCGACGTGGTCGACAAAGTGGTCGGGGCCAAGCGTGACGGAAGGGATAACCCGCTGGAGCGCGTGGAAATGACCGTGACGATTACTGAGTAACGTGACGCATCCTGTGTGGCGTAAGGAGACGACCGCGTCATGACCCCGCTGCGTGGGTTCCTGCGCATCACGGGTCGCTGTTCCCGACTCATGGTCTTGGCCGCAGCGGTGTTCGCCGCTGCGGGCTGCGCCATTCCTCAAGTCCCGTCGCGGACGGTCTACGAAGATCCCGTCAATTTCGTCCGGTTGGAGTTGGATGCCAATGTGCTGCCGGAATGGCCGCCCGGGCATTTCACGCATCCGGCCCAATTTTCCCAAGAGCAGGTCAGGAGAGTGCTGATGGGTCTCACGGTGCAGGAGCATCGCACCATGGTCCAGCGCTGGATCGGCGACGACGCTCGGCGGTTGCCCATGTTCCGCGATGCGGAGATCATGATCCTCGTGCCGCAGCTGATGGAGGCGTTACGGTTGGCGCGGGAAAATGAGCGGGTGACGTACTATCTCAGTCAACCGCAAACTTCGGTGAAGCGGACGATCACGTCGGGGGGCCTCTACATCCGGGGTACCGAACTGCATTTTATCCTGGGGAACTGGCAGACGCTGTATGGCATTCCGGCCTACGGGATGATCTACGATCGACGGTACCCGATGAACCCCATCATCTCCAAAGGGTTCGATCTCTTCTTCGACCTTGACCAGGCCTTAGTTCATCAAACCACGAGCATATGGGACGGGCTCCTCGCCAACACCAAAGACGAATTGGTCATCGATCTCGCCATTGTCTTTCCCGGCCAGAACATCTGAGTGTCCCTCTCCTGACAGGTAGAGGGTGCCGCCTGGGAGCTGGGTGCCCGTCATCATGGCGGGGCCGTCCTTCGCTCCAGCGACGCATTAGTAGGCCGCGACGGGAGGTCCTTCCGTCTGGCCCGCTGTGTCGGGCAGGCGAGAGGCAGTGGATGCGCGGCTCATCAGAAGAATGCGGCCTGTGTCGTCGCCTTGCGAGGTATAGGCCAGCGTGACTTCTGCGATCTTATAATCGTATTGCGTGTCCGCCAGTCGTGTTTGCGCCGCTGTCAGTGCCACCTCTGACTGGGT
>DAONAB010000133.1:3288-8325 GCA_035400805.1 Nitrospira sp.
GTGAACAGCGGCATGGAGACCATGGCGCCGGCCATCCACCATCCGCCGGTCTGCTGATTCTGGCGCGGATCAAAGGGATCGAACGTGCCACCGCTGGCGATCGCGGAAAACGTCGGCAGGTATTGGCGTTTCGTGGCCGTCAGTCGCGCATCGGCGGAGGCCGTCTGTTCCTTCGCTCGTTTGACTTCCGGATGCGAGAGGCTTTCGTTGATCAGCGTCTCCAGCGTCTTCTGCGGACGAACGGCAACGGAGATATCTTCGAGGACATAATCGTCCGCTCCGACAATGCCCATGGTCCGGTTCAGGTCGGCGAAACTGGCCCTAAGATCATTGCGGCTTCGCACCAGCAGGGATTGAGCGTTCACCAGCTCGACACGGGCCAGGTCAAAATCGAGCTTCGATTTCAGTTGCTGGCGATAGAGCGTTTCAATCTGGCCGGCGATGATGCCGCGCTCACGCACCGTCTCCTCCGCAATCTGCACTAGACGATGTCGCTTCAGACTGTTCAGGTACGCGCGCTGCACATACAGCAGCACCAGTGCACGTCTCGCATTCACATCCTGTCCTTGAGCGCGTTCAGCAAGCTTGTTCGATTCCACGAGGTTGCTGGTGTAGCCGAAATCGTAGAGACGTTGGTTGGCGATCACGCCGCCGGTGAAAGTGGTTTGGTTTTCGCGTAGCAATCCTCCGCCGACCAGAAAACGGGGGTTACTCACGCCGGCGCCCGCCACGGTGTTGGCGTTGGCATAGACCTGGGGATAGTACAGGGACCGCGCCTGTTCCGTGCGCGCTTCCGAGGCCTTCAAGTTTGCCTGGCCCTCCATCAGCATCGGGTGATTCTTCACGGCAGTTTCCACGGCTTGCTGTACGCCGAGAAAACTGCCGCGCGACAACCCCACCGGCTGGTCCGCATCTGCGGCCAGGGTGGCGGAGGCTGAAGCTACGGCTAGGGATAAGCTGGCCAGCATGAGGCACGTCCCGCGTGGCAATAGATAGGTCATGGGCGATCTCCCCGTGTCGGTGTCACACTGTTTGTGGTGGGCGCGGCGGCTGGCGGCGGAGGGGTGCCGCCGGGCGCGCGCCGTTCAAATTTCTGTTGGGACAGTTTGGCGTCCGGCAGATTGAATGGCGAGGCGGCGACCGGCATGCCTTCGAGCAGACGACGCTTGCCCACAGCCACCACATCTTCGTCGCCTCGCAAGCCGGAGGTGATCTCGATCCACCGGCCGTCGCTGATGCCGGTTTGTACCGCAACCGGCTTGGCCTTGCCATCCTCGACAATGAACAGCGATTTTCCTTTTGGCGTGCTGGTGACGGCCTGCGGGGGGACGACGAGGGCCTGTGGAATTTCACGCAGGCCGAGCGTCACCTCGGCGAAGGTGCCGGGCCGGAGTGCATGGTCCTGATTGGGGAGATCGATTTCAACTAACAGACTACGCGTGGCCGGATCGAGCGCCATGGTGGACCGGGTGACGAAGCCGGTAAACGAGCGGGACGGCAGTTCGGTGACCTTGACCGTCGCCGCCGTCTTGCCCGGCACGATCCAGGGGCTATCGTCCTGCGGCACATTGGCGTAGATGCGCACCGTATTGAGGTCCATGATCGTAAACAACGGAATGGCGCTGGTGGCCGAGGACGTGGCGATTTGAATCAAGGCTCCGGGGTCCGCGAATCGTGCGGTCACGATGCCGTCATACGGTGCGCGGACTTTGGTGTAATCCCGCATGACGACGCGCTGTTCCATCAGGTGCCTGGCTCCCTGATAGGCAGCTTCCGCCACGTCCACATCTTGCTTGGCGATGACGTCCGGGGACTCTTTCCAGACTTTGGCCAGGCGTTCGTAGGTCAGCTTTTTAATTTTGTAATCGGACACGGCCTGTTGGTACTGCTCTTCGACTTCCGGCGCGTCGATGACCGCCACGACGTCATGTTTCTTCACTGCATCGCCCTTGTCCGGTCCAATCCATTTGAGATAACCGGACACTTTAGCGTAGAGCGTGGTTTGATAGAGGGGAGACACATTGGCAGGAAGTTTGACCGTATAGACCAAATCGCGCCTGGTCGGCTTCGTCACCTGCACATCCACGGGTGCGCTGTCTGGTACTGCCACGGACTCCTCGGGCAATTGTGGCGGGGCGGGAACTGCGGGCGACGCAGGAGGAACCGGTTGGCCCACATCGTGGATTTCTCGCCAATACAGGAGTCCGCCGATGACGAGTGTGAGCACGATCGCGACGGCAATCCATCGGATTCTCCGGCGCGTGGCCCTGACGGGACGGGGAGTCGTTAACGGTTCGTCCATTAAATGTCCTCCGAAGTCGCGGGAGCGGTGGTGGAGACCGGCACGCGTTCCCGACGAATCAAGACCAGACTGTGCATCACGGGGACGACCAGCAGCGTCATGATCGTGCTGACCGCCAATCCCCCGACGACCGCGCGGGCCAATGGCACCATGGTTTCGTTGCCCTCGCCGAATCCAAGCGCCAGCGGCAACAGGCCGAGGATCGTGGCAAGCGCCGTCATGAGAATCGGTCGGATCCGCCGTCGCCCGGCTTCCAGCACGGCATGCGCCGCCGTCGCCCCGTTGCGCACCATGCGATTGGCAAAATCGACGAGCAGAATACTGTTCGACACCACGATGCCCATCATCATGAGTGTTCCGATCATGGATTCCACGTTGACCGACGTGTTGGTCAGATGCAGGGTCAACACCGTGCCGATCCAGCCAAGCGGGACCGCCACCAGAATGATCAGTGGATCGATAAACGAGCGAAACAGCGCGACCATCACCAGGTAAATCAAGACCACGGCCAGGGGCAGGGCCAAGGCGAAGTTCTGAATCGCGCCGCGCATATTAGCCACTTCGCCGCGCAACTGCACGGTGACATCCTTCGGCAGCTGGATGCCCGCCAGCACCTGCTCGATATCCTTCGCAACATGGCCGAGGTCGTTTCCGACAGGGGTGACGAGCACATTAATCAATCGTGACAGGTCGTAGTGATCCACGGAATCGGGGCCGGTCTTAAACTTCAGCTGAGCCACATCGCGGAGCATGACGGGCGGCCCGCGCCGGTCGTCGCTGGACGCGTAATAGCCGCTCGTCATGTCCATCTGCCTGCCGGCGAACGGGGTATTCTGCAGCGCGAGCGTAGATCCTTGTGTGCCGCCTCCGGTGAGGCTGGAGGTGGGCAGGAGGGGTGTCCTCGCGCCGATGATGGGAATGTTCAGCAGATCTTCTGTCGTCGTCAGCGATTGTTCAGGATACTGCGCCAGCAGGAAATACCCGTTGGCAGTTTTCGGATCGAGCCAGTAATTGGGAGAGAGGGCCAGGTTCGAGCTGATGCCGGTGATGACGTCCACGACGACGCGATTCTGATTGATGCCATAGTAGGCGGCCTTGGTGCGATCCACATCGATATGTAATTCGGGATAACTCTTGCCTTGCTTGATCCGCACATCGACGGTGTTCGGCACTTGGGCGATCTGTTGCTGAATCCGTTCCGCCACCGGCCTGATGACCTCAAGACTCGGGCCTTTCACTTGAATGTCGATGGGCGCTTTCAACCCGAAATTCAACACGTCGCTGATGATCCCGCCGGTCTGGAACGCGATCTCCACGCCAGGTAGCGACGTTTTGAGCCTGCTCCGGAGCTGCGCGATATAGTCCTCAGTGCGGCCTTCATGCCCCGTGACGAGGTTCACGAGCACGAACGCGGTATGGTTGCCCGTGTTCGGGGCGAAGCGCGCAGCATCGCCGAAATAGAGCCCGGTGTTGGAAATGACTTCTTCCAGATCTGTTTTCGGAATCGTCTCGTGCACCAGCTGTTCAACCTGCCCGACGATGGCCGTGGTTTTCTCAATCCGCGAGCCCTCCGGCGCCATGACGAGCATCGTGAAGTTGCCCGCATCGACTTTGGGGAAGAATTCAGTGTGGAGGCGTGGAATCAAGAGTGCACCGGTGGCGATCAATGCCATTGTCGCCAGCCCGATCACCAGCGGCTTAAAGCGCAGCCCGCCCTGTAAAAGCGGTTCATAGATGGCCAGCACGTACCGGAACCATCCCTCATCGGCCGAGGCTTCATGTTCGGTAGACTTGCCATGCCCGGTCTGGTAGAGCCAGGCGAGCACCACCGGCGTGACCGACATGGAGACAACATAGTCGGCCAGCATGGCAAAGGCGACCGTCATCGCCAGCGGTACGAAGAGGTACTTGATGATGCCGGTAAAAAACATGATGGGCAGATACACGATCAGGATGCAGATCGTGGCGACAAGAATCGGGAGCGTCAGTTCCATTGCACTGTCTTCCGCCGCGGAACGACCGTCTTTGCCCATTTCCAGGTGCCGGTGCAGGTTTTCCTGCACGACGATATTGTTGTCGAGCAGGGTGCCGATGACGAGGGCCAGCCCGCCCAGCGTCATGATGTTGACGCTTTGACCGGTGAGATAGAGCGCGACCAGGGCCACTGTGAGCGACAACGGGATAGCCAGTCCGACGACTAGCGCCGCCTTCACGCTGGCGAGAAAAATGAAGATCATTAACCCGGCCAGACCCGCCCCGAGTAATCCTTCCTTTTGCAGATTGGCAATGGACTGCCGGATGTAGAGCGATTGATCGTAGAGAAACTTCACAGCCGTGCCGGCGGGAATTTCCGTCAGTTTGGACAATTTCGCGCGGATGCCATCGGTGACTTCCAGCGTGTTCGCGCCTTCTTGCCTGGTGATGGGAATATAGGTGGCTTCCCTGCCGTTCACGCGAACGATCGAGGTCTGCACGGCGGCGCTGTCTGCGGCCGTTCCGATGTCGCGGATCAGGACCGGGGTGCCGTTGACGATCTTGATCGGCAGGTCATTGATCTTGTCTACGACGTCGACAAGGCTATTGGAGTAGACGTAATAGTCGAGGTCCCCGATTTTGATGTCGCCTGCGGGAATGATCGCGCTCTGTTGGTTCAGCGCATTCACGACGTCGGAGGGGGAGATGCCGCGGGCAAGCAGCCGCTGTTGGTCTAGAAAAACCGTGATCTGTCGGACCTT
>DAONAB010000134.1:0-4318 GCA_035400805.1 Nitrospira sp.
TCAAGGGTTGGAGTCGTGATGTGATTCAGTCCGAGAAGGGGGAGCCGCAAACCCATCCTTGCGGAAGAGTTTGCGGCTCCCCCTTCTCGGACTGAATCACATCACGACTCCAACCCTTGAAGGTTCCGCCGAAGGTGCGCACATCCGATGCCTCACGGGACGGCCCACCCAACAATAAATCAAATCCCCGACGTCGCGCTTCAGCGGCGTCTTCGCCGTAGTTGACCAATGCAGAAGTCGGATTCGACAGGGCCTCGGGATGAATCTCCAGCACCATGCGCAACCGCGGCACGGCTTTCTGCAGATATTTCTTCAAGCGTGCCAGCACATCGAGCTCCTGGCGAGCCTTCCAGCCGACCCATCGCCACAGCGTTTTGTCCGAGGCCAGAGCACTGGCATCCTGACGTACCGTCACGCGCTCACGGAGCGCCTGGGCCACTTCAGATGATGGCTGGCGCACCTGCGCTTCAAACTGGCGTAAGACGCCGTCGCTCACCTCATACGCAAAACTATTCTCCGCCCGCGCGCGAAACACCATACCATCGACGCCGCTTCGCACCAGATCGGCCAACAACTGCGCCAATTCCTGTTGCACCGGCGGGGCGAGGAGATCGAACTGTGTCCAGGAATGGACCTTGCGCCTGGTCGGATCATACAGCAGCATCCGGGATTCCTGGCGGTGATCAGACAGCGGCGCGTGAAACAAATCGAGCACGGCGAAGACGGAAATGCCCAGCTCATGCGCTTGCGGAACCATGACGCTGAACCAATCCGTCATGACGGGACCTTGGGAAGTGGAGAACAAGGCGCCGGCAGGCAACTTCGGCAAAGGGCTGCTGGGAGGAGGACCGGTCGGAGCAGGCGGCCTGGTGAACGACGACTCCAGACTGGCATCCATGAGAATCGCGCTGACGCCCTGTGCGCTCAGCTGCCGGATCCAGAACTCCACTTGAGCCATGGGCGGTAAATTGCTGAACGACACATAGAGCGCGGTATGACCGGATCTGGCCCCGCCGGGCACGGTCGACTGGTTCCGCAAGGCTTCGATCCGATGCATCGCGCGCTCAGCGTACGCATTCTGCGTCGAAACCGGAGCGCCCTCCGGACCAGCCAGTATCCGGTATTCCTTCAACGCGCCCGTCGCTTCACCCATCTGTTCATACGACTGCCCCAATTCCCAATGGGCTTCATTCGCGCGCCGGGATTTGGGATAGGTGGTCAAATAGCGTTCATAGAGATGAATCGCGGCGGAATACCGGCCATCAGAAAAGGCCGTCGAAGCCTGATACCACAAACGGGTCTCGGCTTCATTTCCAGGATTCTCGATGGGCTGAGCCACTGGAACGACGGGCGGCGCGGTGCAACCGGCGCCGAGTGCCATCAGCAGCATCACCAGCGGAAGGAACGCTCGACGGCCGGAACCCGGCCGTCGAGCCTGCATGACGTGGGGAAAGTCTGCGCTCAATGTGCGCCTACCCGACCAACTCCATTTCAGGAAAGAAGTACCCGATCTCGAACTTTGCCGTCTCCGGCGCATCGGATCCATGTACCGCATTGAATTCGATATTCGCCCCATGGGCCGCACGGATGGTGCCATGGTCGGCCTTCGCAGGATCGGTGGCGCCCATCAGTTCCCGGTTCTTTTTCACCGCATTGTCCCCTTGCAGGACCAGCACGACGCACGGCCCGGACGACATGAACGTGCACAGGCTGTCGAAGAAGGGGCGCGCCTTATGGACGGCATAAAACCCTTGCGCCGTGGCTTTGGACAGGTGCATCAGACGCATGGCAACCGGCTTCAACCCCGCCTTTTCATAACGATTAATAATGTCGCCGATAGCATCCTTCTTCACGGCGTCCGGCTTGATGATGGCAAGGGTTCGTTCACTCATGGATCGTCAGCTCCTTCAGCTAAAAATATCGCAACAGACTGCTCTGGCGGCATTATAAAGAAGGGGCGGAAGTACTGGCAAGATAAAGGGCGCTGAGATTCTTCGGCAACCCGATCGCAGCCGGGATGTCTCCCCTGCCCGAGAACCTCGTGTCAGGAGACACCACAGGAATTGTTCCCGGCCTGCCCCGGCCCGAAGGCGCCGGCGAGTTCTCCCGGCGTAAAGATGCCCCGCTCGGTGATGATGCCGGTGATCAGGTCGGCCGGGGTCACATCAAATGCGGGATTGTAGACGGCCACGCCGGCCGGGGCGACTGGATGGCTGCCGTGAATGGACGTCACTTCAAGCGGGTTCCGCTCTTCGATCGGAATATCGGCGCCGGTCTTCGTGGCCAGATCAATCGTGCTGTACGGCGCGGCAACATAAAACGGAATCCCATGCGCCCGAGCCAGCACGGCGACCGAGTATGTGCCGATCTTGTTGGCCACATCGCCATTGGCCGCGATCCGATCCGCGCCGACGACGCAGACCTGAATTTTCCCCTGACGCATGAGGCTACCGGCCATATTGTCTGTAATCACCGTGACCGGGATCTTATCCTGCATGAGTTCCCAGGCGGTCAACCGCGCACCCTGCAGCACGGGTCTGGTTTCGTCGGCAATGACACGAATCTGCTTACCCTCTTCCCACGCTGCCCGGATGACACCAAGCGCGGTCCCATATCCGGCCGTCGCTAATGCCCCGGCATTACAGTGGGTCAAGATCGTCTGACCGCTGTGAATCACGCTGGCGCCATGACGCCCCATAGCCTTGCAGAGCGCGATATCTTCGTCGAGAATGGTTTGCGATTCCCGGATCAACTCACGCTTGATTTCTGCGAGCGGCTTATTGCCGAGCGACGCGAGCCGGTGCTTCATGCGCGCAATGGCCCAAAATAAATTTACCGCTGTCGGGCGTGATGCAGCCAGGTGGTCACAGATCGCTTCGACCTGTTTGACGAATGCAGGATACTCGGCGACGTTCACGCTCTGCGCACCGAGGGCCACGCCCATCGCAGCAGTCACACCAATGGCCGGAGCGCCGCGCACTTTCAACTCTCGAATCGCCTGGGCAACGGCACGATAGTCGCGGCAGTCTAAAAACTCGACATGCGACGGTAATCGACTTTGATCCAGGAGCCGGACCGCTCCGTCTTTCCACTCGACCGTGGGCACCATACCAGTTGTCTCCTGGTTTCAGCTGGGGGAAGACTGTGACGCCATCACGTCACGTTCGAAATCGACGACATCATGCCGATCAGTCAGGCACGGGTCAAGGGGGAGACCGTCTCGGTGCGGGGATCCGAGGTCAGTGAAGCTCTTCCTGCAGAATATGCACAGCCTGCCGGACCACTTCTTCCGTCAGTGAGGGGTGCAGAGGGAGCGATATGCTAGACGTGTCTACCTCATCACTGGCTGGGAAGTCCGGTAAGTCGAGATAGCGATGCAGGGGACGAAAAACCGGTTTCCGGCATTGCAAACCGCGATGGGCCAGGCGCGAGAGATAGTCCGTGAATTCGTCGGGAGACTGTAACCCCTTCATCAGTCGCACGACGAAACGGTAATAGACATGCGTCCGGCCAGCAGGCACCACAGGCGCAGTGAACAACTCCGCCGGCAACAACTCACGATACAGAGTGGCCAGGGCCGACCGCTTGTCGAGAAACTCTCCCAACTGATTGAGTTGCGCAACGCCGAGCGCCGCCTGCAGATCTGTCAATTTGCAGTTACCCGCCGCCGTATTCAGTGAGGGTGCTTTATCATATTCCCGCAACGCACGAACACGTTCGAGTAACGCCTCATCATTCGACAGGACCATCCCGCCTTCACCGGTACACAGCAACTTCGTGGCATAGAAGGAGCAGACCGTCAGAATGCCGACGCTGCCGACCGCACGTCCCTGTTCGAAGGCGCCCAGCGTCTGCGCGCAATCTTCGATCAACGGAATGTCCAGGGCTTGCAGACTGGTCAGATCAGCCGGCAATCCGAACATATGCGGGACGATGACGGCTCGCGTGCGGCTCGTGCGGGCTTTACGTACCTTCTGTGGATCGAGATTGAATGTGGTGGGATTGATATCGACGAGTCTGGCTTGGGCGCCGACACGTTGCACCGCCAACCAAGGCGCCGAGCAGACGTAACTGGGAAGAATGACGTTATCGCCATGTCCGACGCCCAGCGCGCGCAGGGCCAATTCCAAGGCGACCGTGCCGGAACTGACTGCCACACCGCCATGCAGCCCGATGTAGGCCGCCATCCCCCGCTCGAATTGCGCGACCATAGGCCCGGCGGTAATCTGCCCCGACCGAAGCACCTCGGTCACGGCTCGAAGTTCTTCTGGTCCCAGCGAGGGCTTCGAGTGCGGGATCAACGTCATTGCGTCAGTGG
>DAONAB010000134.1:4418-5541 GCA_035400805.1 Nitrospira sp.
TAGAGCGGCTCCAGCGGCCAGAGACAGCGGCTCCAGTCGTACCAGACTTCCGCCATGTGGCGTGCGGCCTGTGCAAAACGCTCCCGATCAGGTTGACTTGCGAGCAACGTTTGAATCGATTCAATCATATCGACCGGTTGATCCGCGATGAGCAAATCACGGCCCGGCTGCACTTTCATTCCCTCAATCCCGAGCGAGGTGGTGATAATCGGCAAGCCCGCCGCCATCGCTTCCAACAACTTTGTGCGTGTGCCGGACCCGGTGAAGTGTGGCGCAACATAGATCGTCGCCGCACGCAGATGGACCTGCATATCGGGAACGGCTCCCGTGACCAGAATTCCCTGCCCCGCCAATCGAGCCACCCGAGGATCCGGATTTCTTCCCACCAGCCGGAGTTCCGCCTTCGGGAACTCGCGGCGAATCGCAGGAAACACTTCCGTGGCCAGAACCGTGGCGGCCTCCACATTCGGCTCGGCGCCCATGTCGCCCGTGAAGAGCAACACGGGTGAGGTCATGGCATGATCAGATTTCGGGCGGATCGTGTAACAATCGACACCATTGGGAACGACGAGCACACGCTGCCCGGGGTGGGCACGTTCGCAACGGATTCGATCCTCGTCGGAGACGACTGTGACACAAGAGGTGACAGGCCAGCACCAACGGTCGTACAACCCCAGTTTGAGTCGACGTACGAGTGGCGTCGGTCGACCGGTTGTTCCACTGCCGCTCTTGAAGATCCGCAGCGGACTGGACAGACCGTAAGACCACACATCCAACACCACCGGGATCGCTATCTGCGCCGGTAAAGACGGCATCATTCCCAGCTTTTCGACATGGACCGCACCATAGAGCCCACTGGCTATGCGCTTCCGCACCACCGAGGCCAAGGCCCGATCTTTCGCATAGGGACTGACGCGGCCGATTCGATCGAGTACGCCCGGTCCTTGCAGGGGAACAAACCTCGTCTCTCCACACACACCCTCCAACGAGCGTTGCGCGTCCTCCCATCCATCAGTCGCAGGGGCAATGAGATCCACCTGAAACCGGCTCCCCAGGAAACGGAGCAGATGCAACATCCGCAAGGGACCTCCGCCCTGATGATCGGACGGTGGGACCGGGGCCA
>DAONAB010000134.1:5641-8304 GCA_035400805.1 Nitrospira sp.
CACTGGTGAAAAACGGGGCACCCGGCAAATTCGGCAGTGGTCGAGTGGGGATTTCTGACCGGAGATGACGATTCGAGTTCTCGAGGCTTATCCAGGGACCGGGATCTAGTTCCAATTCCACCGACGCCACAGGCGAGAAAGATTCTCTTGCTCGATCGTCCACTGGGGGAGCGTCAGCAAGGCCGGTTGCAACTGCCATTCTCCAGTACTGTGCATGGTCAGAGACTGTTGAGCCAGGTCAAGATCGGCCCAGACGGCGCCGTCCTGATCCGTTCTCCATAGTTGCGTCTCGACGGACTGGTAGGCGGCAATGACGTCACCCGCAGGATGACCATAGGGGTTGCGGCGTCCGGCCGAGACCACAGCGATCTCCGGCTGAACAGTGTTCAACCATGCTCGATCCAGCGAACTCAGCGCTCCGTGATGTGGAACTTTGAGCAGACCGATGTGGCGAAGCTGGCCGGCCTGAGCCATACGCGCTAAGCCTTCCCGCTCGATGTCCCCTGTGAACAACATCCGGCGGCGGCCACAGGTAAGCTCCGTCACGACCGACAAATTATTCAACGATGGCTGTTTCCCTGCAGAAGACGCGTCACGGCCAGGCGGCGGATTCAACACCGCCATGGAACAGGCTCCGTCTTCCAGCATCTGTCGGCCCTGCTCTGCAACTGTCGCCGAGAGATGCCGGCTGGCCATCGCCCGTTCGATCTTGCGCCAGAATTCCTCGCTCCGTGAGACGCCATTGGTCCAGACCTGCTCGACGTGGAAATGCGCCAGGATCCAAGCCAGTCCACCGGCATGATCCAATTGAGGATGCGTCGCGATCACATGGTCGATGGTACGGATCCCGCGATTCCAGAGGAACGGCGCGACGACTCCGCGTCCCATATCAAACCGCTCATACGTGGCGCCGCCATCGATGAGCACTACCTCACGTCTCGGCAATTCAATCACGGCGCTATCTCCCTGCCCCACGTCAAGAAACGTCACCCGCACCTGCCCCTCCTGACTGAACGGACGCGGAGACCAGAGCCACCAGACGATCAGACAGCCCATGCCCACCGCCATCGCGCGCTGTACCATCGGAGACGCATGAACCGGCCGATCCGTCAGCATCGCCCAACCTAGTACGTAGAACAGCAGCATCGTCGGAACGGTCGGCGCAGCCACATACCATTCCGCTCCTGGCAGACCGGCCAGCCACTGCGTCGAAGTCATCACGGCCTGACCGAGCAGCGCAATCACTCCCGCAAAGGGGAGCGTACTGCTCTGCGAGACGATGACCCAGACGGCAGAGAGCAAACTCATCGGCAGCAGAAGGAATCCCACGAAAGGCACCATGAGGAGATTGGCGAACAGCCCCATCCAAGACACTTGGTTGAAGTAACAGGCCACCAATGGCATGGTGGCCAATGTCACCCAGGCCGTCAGCCGCACGGACTCTTGTAACCAATAGAGGGTGCGTCCGACGAGGCCTATGGTTGGCGAGGGTAGTTCGTCCGGGGATCGCTCCCGTTGCAGTGCCAGCGCGAGCACCCACACGGAAACATAGGAGAGTTGAAAAGAAATATCATACACGGCAGCCGGGTGCACCAGCACGGTCAAGCCGGCTGCGGCCGCCAAGGCGTGCAGGAGATACTGCGGTGTGCCCAGCCATACGGTCCAGAGACCGATGATGATCATGATGGCCGAACGAATCGTGGCCGTCTCCGCCCCCGCCAACAAGGTGTATCCCAAAACCGGTACCAGTGTGCACAAGGCGGCCAGTCTGCTCGGGATCAACCATCGCGAAAGCCCCAAGAGGAGCATGGAAGGCAGTAGGAGACAGGCTTTCCTGATCAAGGCGAAGGACAGCAGCGCGATGAGACCGAGATGGGATCCGGAGATGGAAAGGATGTGGACCGTCCCGGTCGTCATAAACCACTCGCGGACCTCGGGCGCGAGAAATCCCTGTTCCCCGATGGTTAAACTGAGAAACAGACCACGAGCCGGCTGTGGCAACGTCTCGGCTGCGTTCCGCACCCGGCTGCGCCATGCGTCGATACGCGACGAGATCGGATAGGACCATAGCCCCCCGTCTGTACCAAGCACCTCCATGGCGCCGGCTCCCGACACTGCCCCCACGGCATCTACACCTTGCGCATCCAGATACGCAGCGTAGTCAAATCCTCTCGGATTCAGAGTGCCTGAGGGAGCGTGGACGCGCGTTCGCACGCGAACGTGCAGGCCGCGTTGAAGATCTCGGTCGGGGTCGCGCCAGGTCAGTCGAAGGTAGAACGGCGTGGGGAGGTCGGAATCATCGCTGGCAGTCACTTGGACGAGCGCGGTCAATCGACCAGGGGCATGACGAACCGATTCCACAATAGTTCCGACAAGGGTAGCCGGAAGCGCAACGGGACGGTCCGGCACCGGAACATGCGCCGTCGACCAGGCGTACAGACTCCAATACAGACAGCCGCCGAACAGACAGGCCAACACCAGGCTGCTGTGCCGTGCAGTGAGCCGCCCTCGCCGCTCTGCATATACCGCAGCTCCAGTCGAGGCGATGAGGACGATCGCGATAGTGAAAGGGAAATAGTGGAGATACGAGCCGAGGACGATTCCGAGGATAAAAATGATCGTCAGGAACGGCAGCATCCGACGCCTTGGGCAAGGAGCCAGTG
>DAONAB010000135.1:0-8232 GCA_035400805.1 Nitrospira sp.
AATTACGCGTAAACCGGGAAATCAGGATTCGGGAAGTTCGAGTCATCGGTCCTGACGGCGAGCAATTAGGAATACTGCCGACCGTAGAGGCATTCAATAAGGCACAGGAAGGGGGGTACGATCTCGTTGAGGTGGCCCCGACCTCGCAGCCGCCGGTTTGCCGTATCATGGACTATGGGAAATATAAGTTCGAGCTCAGCAAAAAAGATCACCAGAGCCGGCGGCACCAGAAATCCACGCAGGTGAAGGAGATCAAGCTGCGACCACGCACCGACAAACATGATCTAGAGATCAAGATCCGTCAGATCAAAGAATTCCTGGCTGATGGGAATAAGACTAAGGTCACCCTCACCTATCGCGGACGTGAGATGGCCAACCAGGAAATGGGCCGTACGATGATGACAACGGTGATTCAGCAGTGCACAGAAGCGGGAACCGTCGAGTTTGCGCCGAGGATGGAAGGGCGGAGCCTGATTATGATTTTGGCTCCCAAATAGTGTGCACGACGCACACAAGGAAGGAATGAGAGCATGAAGATTAAGATGAAAACCCACAGCGGCGCGAAGAAGCGGTTCCGACGCACGGGAACGGGCAAATTGGTTCGCCGAAAGGCCGGCGGTCGGCACTTGTTGACCGGCAAGCCGCGCGATCGCAAGCGGAATCTGAAGGGGACCACGGAGGTCTCCTCCGCTTCGACACCCGCATTGAACAAATTACTTCCGCAGTAACGATGATTGTGCCGTGAACAGGATCTGAAAGGAGTAGCGTCCCATGCCTCGTACAAAAGGTGGTCCGAAAACACGACAGCGGCGAAAGAAGCGGCTGAAACTGGCGAAAGGCCAGTATGGCGCAAAAAGCCGGCTGTTCCGAACAGCAACCGAATCGGTCGACAAGGGCCAGGCCTATGCCTACTCGGGGCGAAAGCAGCGGAAACGCGATTTCCGTCAGCTCTGGATTGCGCGCATCAGCGCCGCAACCCGCCTGCATGGCATCGCGTATAGCCGCTTCATGAACGCCTTGAAAAAGGCGAATATCTTATTAGACCGGAAAGTGCTGTCTGATATGGCGATCCGGGATATGGCGGGATTTGAAAAACTCGTCGGGCTTGCCAAGCAGCAGCTTGCCACTGCCGCGAGCTAACAGGTACGCTTCAGTGTCCGTGACGGGAAGGTCCTGATTGACCGGATTTTCCCGTCACGCTTCATCCAGCAATCGATCGACTTCCAACTCCAGCGCGACGGCCGGTACCCCAATCTGCCACTGCTCCAACACCTCCGGATGCAACTCTCCGAGCAGTCCGACGGCCCGTCCATTCAGCATGATTCTGCCCGCTCGGCCCTCAAGAAACGACGGGTGGGGAACCGGCTCTAAGGTAAACGACCGATCCAGATAATAGAGCAGCAAGTCCAGGCAGGAATGAATTTCTGAGAAGTGCGCCCCGGCGTGGGCAATAACCGCCCCCAACATCGTGACCGTCCGTGACCCGACATCGGCCCCCGCATCGGGCATGGCAACTTCACCGACCTCGAACATCCGATGCGGATAAAACGCCCGGCTTGAATTCGTCTCGACCTGCAACAACGAAGGCGTGATCCACTGACGCAGGCAGGAATAGCTGAGCGACATCACATTATCCACTTCCACGACCTTCGCCCACTCGGTGCCATCCAACCGCATCCGCGTGCAAAAATCCTGATGCGATCCCATGATGTTGGAAATGATTTCCTGAAACTCCATCCCCACCATGAGATGACGAACCCGGTCGGCCATTTGCTCCAACCGCGAAAGCCCCCCTACCGTAAACTGCGACGGCATGACAGGAGCAAACCGTGCATACCCCTGACTGATCGCCACATCCTCCACCACATCGACGGTGTGGAGCAGGTCGTTGCGATACGGCGGCAACTGCACGGCGACTTTGGGCCCGGCTGATTTCACCGTGTAGCCATAGGACTTGAGCGCCGTGCTGACTTCCTTGCTGCCCAACGCTTCGCCTAACGCGGTTTCGATGGCCTTGAGCGGAATCGTGCGGGGCGCGCCGAAATCGATCGGCGTGTGCCAGCGTTTGCCGAAGGCGGTTTTCACCGGCGACTGAATTTCGACAGGCGCAATGACGGCACCGCGGTCCGCAAGATTGGCCGCAAAAATGTTCAATGTCAGTGCGACCATGTGGAGATCGGTCCCTGTCACCTCTACGAACAGGTGATCGTCTCCCACCTGCACCTCGCCGATCTCACGGCTATTGATGATCGGAGGAAACGATAAGACCTGCCCCTTCGCATCACGCAGTACCGGGAGCCGATCGTGGCCGCTGACAATGCCGCCATACTCCACGCCTTTGGGATGGACCATCAGGATCTCGCGGAGCGTCATCACCGTTTCCATGCCTAACGGCGTGAACCGCACCTCATCCGGCTTCACCAGATCGTAAGACACGGGAAACACAATCGGCGCCAGGCGATAGAGGCCGATGGACACCGAACGGCGTTTGCGCCCGAAGATATCCGCCAACTTTTCCTGCGTTTGGATCAGTTGCGTCAGACCGGAGGCCGTCACGCGATAGCCGATTGCCGTACAGGCCGCCACATAGGGACGGACCTGCTCCAGTCCCGGTGCCACGACGAGTTTTCCCGCGATGTGTTTTTGCTTCTTGAAAAACGGATAGGGAGTCGCCACACCCTGTTGCTTGGTTCTGATCTGCCGCGCAATCCCCTCGCAACACCACAAATCCGGACGATTACTGTCCTGCAACTCGATTCGTAATTCACCGGTTTCGGCGTTGTGCCCCTTCAGCTCGCCTTTCACCAACATCAGCCATTGCTCGAGCTGGTCGATCGAAATACGGGACGGCTGTTCATCAAGCCCGGCAATCAACGCCTCGAGATCGTCTCGTTGTACGGAAATGGTAGGCATGATGTGGTGGTCCTAAAAACTTCCCCGCATGGTCCGAATGAATTCTAAATCCGCCGAGAAGAGGTCGCGGATGTCATGAATGCCCAACGCCACCATCGCCATGCGATCCAAGCCGAGGCCCCAGGCAATGACCGGCACGGAAACGCCGAGCGGTGTCGTGACCTCAGGCCGGAACAATCCCGCGCCGCCCAACTCCATCCAGCCTAACTTCGGATGGCGCACATGCATTTCGACCGATGGTTCGGTGAATGGGAAATAGGCCGGAAGAAATTTCACTTCCTTAGCCTGCGCCACTTCGCGGGCGAACAGATTCAATAATCCCAACAGGGTTCGGAAGTTGATATCCGAACCCAACACGATTCCTTCGACTTGAAAAAAATCCGTGGCGTGCGTGGCGTCCACCTGGTCGTAACGAAAGCAGCGGGCGATCGAGAAGTACTTACCCGGCACCGACGGGCTCGCCGCTAACCTGCGCGCAGAGACCGCCGTCCCTTGGCTTCGCAACACCAACCGCTTCGCACGTTCAGCATCGAACTGGTACCCCCAGCCCGTCGATCCCGCCCCTGCGCCTTTTTCGTGGACCTGTGTCACGTTTGTCAGGTACGGCTCGGCGATGTTGCGGGCATGAGTCGGGTTTTTCACAAAATAGACGTCGTGGATATCCCGCGCGGGATGAAACTGCGGCATGAACAACGCGTCCATATTCCAGAACTCGGTCTCCACGAGTGTCCCGCGCATTTCCTGGAAGCCCATACTGACCAGTTTGAGTTTTACGAGATCCAGAAACTCCCGGTAGGGATGCCGTTTCCCGGCCGCGATCCTCGGGGCCCGCAAACTGATTGTATATTTCCGAAACTGTTTCGTCCGCCAGGCGCCTTCCTTGAGAAGCTCCGGCGTCAATTGCGAGACTTCCTCCGCCACGCCATCGCGCGACAGTTGGTCGGCCGCCGCTTGGCCGGTTGGCGTCAGTAGAAACGATCGCGTCACCCGCTCATCGACACGGAACGGCTCACGCGCATTTCCACGTTTGACCGCATGCTGTTGCAACACGGCCCGCAACGGCTCCGCAAACGTCGGCAACTCACGCTGCCCGCTCCGTAATTCCTGCAAGAGTGCGCGCATAGCCTCTGCCGTGGGACTGTTTCGGCCGGTACTTTCAATGCATCCGCCCTGCACAATCAGAATGGCGCCCTCTTTCTTGAGGGTTCCGACCGCCTTGCTGACATCCGACGGTTCAAGCCCTTCCTTGGCCTGGATGTCCTGGATCGTCAGCCGTTTTCCAGTCTGCCCGGCTTCACGGGCCGCCGACAGCACGCGTTCAATCGGCGCGTATTTCTCGAAAAACACGTCGCCGACCGGCGTCAGCGAGGCGATATAGGCAACGGTTTCGGCATGCACGGCAATCAAGGATTTGGCCAAGAGCCATTCGACGGCCATACTCAGCTGCGAAGGTTCCAGCCCGGTGGATTCCGCGAGTTGATCAAGCGTGCAAGGCGAGCCAGGCTGCGGAGCCAATGCCAGCAGCACTTTGCTTTCGAGGGGATGAAGGTTATCCATGAATGACGGCGCGGCCCAAGGCCTCTTTATCGATGGGCGACTGTAATCCTGCCAGCCCGTGGAGGTGGTACATGACCCGCTCTGAGCGCCCGAATGGCGGCGGCATAGTCGTGATTGGAAAACACCGCTGATCCTGCCACCAATACGTCGGCTCCAGCGGCGAGAATGGCCTCCGCGTTGTCCGGTTTCACGCCCCCGTCTACCTCGAGGAGGGCGCGGCTGTGAGTCTGGTCGATCAGCGCCCGGACCTTGGCGATCTTTTGTAAGGACGAAGGAATAAATTTTTGCCCGCCGAACCCCGGATTCACGGACATGATGAGGATAAGATCGGCGTCGCCCACGATTTCCGACAGGGTGACTGACGGCGTGGCTGGGTTCAAGGTGACCCCGGCTTTCACTCCACGTTCCTTGATCAACTGGACTGTTCGATGGAGATGGGGACACGTTTCCACGTGAACCGTGAGATAGTCGGCGCCCGCTTCGGCAAACTCCCCGATGAACGCATCCGGATTGGTCATCATCAGATGCACGTCCAGCGGCAGAGTGGTCACTTTTCGCAGGGCTTCCACGACCGGAGGCCCGATCGTCAGGTTGGGCACAAAATGACCATCCATCACATCGACATGCAACCAGTCGGCACCCGCCTCTTCGACTCGGGCAACCTCTTCAGCCAGGCGCGCAAAATCTGCGGATAGAATGGACGGGGCAATATGGACAGTTCTGCCGACCATTACTCGACCCTCCGGAGACGGGCGGCAAAAAACGCATCCATATGATTCCTATTCGCCATCGTAGACAGATCCCCTCGAGGGGTCAGGAACGGCAGACCGGCTGGGGGCAACCAGGGCGCGATCGAATCGCGCTGAAAACCATGATGAGACTGACAAAACTCGTCAATGACTGCTTCGGTCTCTTCCGGCTCAATCGAGCAGGTACTATAGACCAACACCCCATCGGGCCGCAAGAGACGACTCGTCCCGGCGAGCAATTCCAGCTGCACGTGGCGATGGTGCGCGATGGATTCCGCCGTCTTGTACCACTTGCCTTCAGGATGACGCCGCAGCACGCCAAGGCCGCTACAAGGCGCATCGAGCAAAATCCTATCGAACAGGCGCGACCGCACCGCCGACCACGCGGCAGCAATCCCCTGATCCCTTGGCCCCGCCTCTCCCTCCGTGAGCTGGCGCATGTCGCCTTCGATCGGTGTGACGATCGTCACCCCCAGGCGACGACAATTCTCCATCACGAGGTCCAACCGTGAAGCGGACCGGTCCACGGCAATGATCTCGCCGCGATTCTCCATGAGCGCGGCGAGATGCGTCGCCTTGCCGCCCGGTGCCGCGCAGGCATCCAACACACGGTGGCCCGGCTGCACATCCAACAATAGCGGCACGAGTTGCCCTGCCTCATCCTCGACATAAAAATGTCCTGCTGCGTATCCCGGCAGATCTGCGACGGTGCCGGTGCGCCCTAATCGAATGCCGACCTCGCTGATCGACGTGGGCTCGGCCTCCACCTGGGCCGCGCTCAAGTCGGTCAAGAGTGTCGCTCGGGAGGTTCGAAGCCGGTTCACCCGCAGTGTCAGCGGAGGGACTTCCACTGAGGCCAGACACAAGGCTTCGGCTCGGTCGATTCCCCATTGCCGGCACCAACGCTCCACGAGCCACGTCGGGCAGGAGTACCGGACTGCCAATGCCTCGACCGGATCCTTCGCAAGATCCGGCCATTCCGGGGGAGAGGCTCGCAGCATGGCCCTCAGCACGGCATTGACGAATCCGCTCCAATCCCGCCCCAGGCGCCGGCGCAGCTGTTTCGCCATCTGCACGGATTCGTTTACCGCAGCCGACGCTGGCACCCGATCCAAATACAGCACTTGATATGCGCCGAGGCGCAATATGATTTGCACAAGCGTGGGAAGCTTGGCGATGCGCCGATCGGACAAGAGCCCGAGGCGCCAATCCAGCGTCGCGCGATACCGCAACACCCCGCGCACGAGTTCCACCATGAAGGCCCGATCACGGAGGTCGAGCCCGGCTTTAGCGGAAACCTGATCGAACAAGTCATCCGCCATCGAGCCGGCTTCATCAATAGCCAGCAGCGCCTTTACGGCCGCATGTCGACCTGCGGAGACGGCCTGACCAGATGACACTGGTTTTGGATCAGTTCCCATGGACAGGAGGCGTGAGCATCGCTGGAAGTCGTGAAGGGATGACGCGTGACCGCGCCGGGTCAGCCCTGTGGCGGCGGAACAGCCTGCAGATGAACGCCTTCAGTCACGCGATGGCCTGCCAGATATTGCGCCACCGTCATGCGGCGACTATTGGATGGTTGAATGTCGATAATCTGGAGGGTTCCGCCACCGGTCGCGACGTCGATGCGGTCTTTCGTCACCTTAGTGACGGTGCCGGGGTCGGCATTCTGAGATTCCTCGCCCACCGAAACCCGGCAGAGGGTCCACCGTTCACCGTTCACATACGTATAGGCGCCGGGCCAAGGGGAAAGCCCTCGCACGCGGTTCGTGATCTCTGCGGCCGGTCGCGTCCAATCGATGAGGCCGTCTTCCTTCTTGAGCAATGGCGCCATGGTCGCCTGCGCATCATCCTGTCGCTCCGGCGTCAGCGTCCCCGCCTTCAGACGCCGAAGAGTTTCGACCAGCAACCGTCCGCCCACATCGGCGAGTCGAGGAGCGAGCGTGCCGGCCGTGTCCTCCGGACGAATTTCCACAGTCTCACGGAGCAGCATATCGCCGGTGTCCATGCCTTCGGCCATAAACATGGTTGTGATGCCAGTTTCTTGCTCACCTCTGATAATGGCCCATTGCACAGGGCCCGCACCGCGGTACTTCGGCAAGAGCGACCCATGCACATTGATACATCCTCGCGGCGGCAAGGCAAGAATGACCGGTGGCAGGATGCGGCCAAAGGCCGTTACGGCAATGACATCGGGCTTCCATTCGCGTAACGCATCCAGAAACGCCGGATCTTTCATCTTGAGCGGTTGCAGCACTGGGATGCCCTCGCGTTGGCACACAACCTTGACAGGAGAGAACATCACCTCCTGGCCGCGGCCCTTTGGCCGATCCGGCTGTGTCACCACGCCGACCACTTGATCATCGGACTTCAGCAACGCCTCCAACGAGGGCACGGCGAACTCCGGGGTTCCCATGAATACGATACGCATGCTCAGGCTTTATCATTCTCCCTTCGCGAATGCAATTCTCGTCGCGGCTTCCTTGACTCTCGTTTCACACGCCTGTTAGTATCCGGTCGCGGGGTGGAGCAGCCTGGTAGCTCGTTGGGCTCATAACCCAAAGGTCGTCGGTTCAAATCCGGCCCCCGCAACCAACCCTTCTTACTTCCCTTTCAACCACTTACAGCAGTTTCAACACCGGCCTCGGCACTCATGTGAGAAGGCGATTGTGCTCAATTTGAGCTAACTCCTGCCGGAACGCGATCCAAGATCTCCACACCAGCACGCACACTCTCCGGATGATGACGGGTATACCGCATCACCATGAAAATCCATCGTCCAACGTCCAAGTTTTTGCACGGCGTACATGTCGACCACGGCCGGCCAAGACAGGTGGTGCAGGTAGAGAACACATCCTGAAAATGGATTGTTCCACCTTCACCTTTGCAGGATAGGATAGAGTCGGCGAAGCAGCGCTCGCGCATCCATCGATTGCCCGCCCCCTTGAAGAACACGTCACCGCTTTTGAGCGAACGAACTTCTCGCTCTGGGGTCGATGCCCGCAGGCGTCTT
>DAONAB010000136.1:0-8199 GCA_035400805.1 Nitrospira sp.
CCGGGCCTCGAGGTACTCGGTGAGTTCGGCGACCTCGGCGGCGGTGAGCAGTGTGCCGGCGACGATCTCGCCGCCGACGCTCGCGAACGCACCGCCGTTGGAGACGGCGCCGTCGAACCCGATGTCCCAGAGCGCCCCCGTGATCTCGGCCATCCCGCGCCCGGTGGACAGGAACACCAGGTGCCCCTGTCCTGCGTGGATTTGGTTTACTGCAACACCTCAACTGGCTCCAACAATAGCTGTTCGGCCATCCGAGTGCGCCGATTCTGTTCGATCAACGGATCGACGATCGATCCACAATTAATACAACGCCAAACAAATGTTTCCGGCGAAAAATCGGGCCGCCACTCATCCACCATCAATCCTTGGCATCGTCCGCATGTCATGATGTCTACCTCCTTAGGATTGGACCCTCTTAAGCGTGAAGGTCATGCCCATCTGAGGGAGAGACTAACAATGCGAGATTAAAGCGGTGTTAGTGCGACGTTAAAATGAATTAATCAAAATTTCTTTGCGATATCAGCATCTTTGCTCCAGCGGCTTAGACAAATTCAGAAGCAAGCAGAAGGCTTCTGTACAAAATATAATTGTAAAATGAGAGTCGGCTGGTGAGGCGCATGAAGCCGGCATTCGAATTCCTCCCTCCTTCAGATGAAGCCTATGCAGGCTCACTCATGGTCGCTCGCGCGGAACCGTCGAGTTTCTTGACAGAACTTCGACCATCCTTTATCGATTGAACAGGCGGCGGACCTGCGTTCACCCGAAGAGTGTGTTGCCGGCCGACTCAGCGGGGGATGTGCCGACTCACGTCTGCACAACATTGATAGATGGTCGCGCGAGCAACTTCCTGCAGTCTGCGCGTGTGAAGGAGAGCGGCACTGAGAGGCGCCGATCATTGAATATGGCACAACCTTTGACTTGTCCGCAGTGCGGGCAAGATAAAGTTTTCCGCTCCCGGTGCTCGACGCTCATGGAACGGTTGCAGTCGTTCGCCTGTATGGCACCGTTTCATTGCCAGTCGTGCAGCTTTCGTTTTTCGGCGCCCCGCTTCGGATATCGCTATCCGGCTCGCACGATTGATCGCCGCGAGCATCTGCGTATTCCCGTCCGGCTGTTCCTGTCGTTTTCCGGTGGAAAAGTTCGCGGGGAAGGGACCGTTCGCGATATTTCAATGGGCGGATGTATCATTGAAAGCCAGGCGTCGGTGCATGTGGACGATATCTTTTACCTGCAAATCGTGCTGGAGAATGAACAGACTCCCATTGAGGTCGCTGCCATGGTGCGATCGGTGAGTTCTCGCGGCATCGCGTTTAAATTTCTACGATCGGCCCAGGAAAATAAGCGGTTGTTGGCATTCGTGCAGTCCAAGACGGACTCGTTCGGACCGCGATCCCCCGCCTAATCGACTCATCTACGCAGCCTCACATCGCGACTCGTGAGTTCTAAGGCAGCCATCCTGCCGGACATTCTGTTAGAGTGGAGTTTCCCAGGCGGAGGCTTGGGGGTATTCCGTCGTGAGACGTTCGTGTTCCGCGTGGTCGAAATCTTCTACGGAGAGATCGGCTCGGCTCAATGGTTCCGGACAGGCCGGGGAAGACAGAAAATCGACATAGTCCTGAGCCTTTGCCGGGGTGGCAAAGCGACAGAGTCCATACTCCGGCATGTGAGAGGAAGGGTGCCAGAAGGCCAGCCCGATCGAACTCCCTTGGAAGATTCCCAAGGAACGGTGCCGAACCTGAAATCCTCCCGGACTATCGGTCGAACGATCGAGTGCCATAGAAGTCCATAGAGAACAAACGAATATCCTTTCAGCCGTGAAGTATAGCAAGGTTGTGAAGGAAGCAACATCTTGAGCAGAGGGGCAGTAGGCGGGATGATTGACTTCGTCGACACCAGCCTTAGGTCTTCTTGAAGAAGCGCCGTCGCATGTTCGGCGCGGAGGAGGAACGATGATGTCTCTTGCACGATTGATGGGCGCGAGTGTCATGCTCGCCGCTCTCCTGGCCTTGTCCGGCTGCGGCTATAACGACCTGCAGGGGCTGGATGAGGATACGAAAGCCTCCTGGAGCGAAGTGCTCAACCAGTATCAACGCCGGGCCGATCTCATTCCGAACTTGGTGAGCACGGTCAAGGGATATGCGGCGCATGAAAAGGACACGTTGGAAGGCGTGGTGCAGGCGCGCGCCAAGGCCACCAGCGTGCAGATCACACCGGAGTTGCTCAAAGACGAAGCCGCCTTCAAGAGGTTTCAGGAAGCGCAGCAGAGTGTGTCGAGTGCCCTGGGACGCTTGCTCGCATTAGCCGAGAATTACCCCAATCTCAAAGCGGACCAAGGATTCCGTGACCTTCAAAGCCAACTCGAAGGGACGGAGAACCGCATCACCGTCGCGCGCAAGCGATACATCGACAAGGTGGCGGAGTTCAACAAGATGGTCCGTTACTTCCCCACGAACCTGACGGCGAAGTTTCTTCTCCATTTGGACGAAAAAGCCAACTTCACCGTGGCCGACGAAAAGGCTGTGGCCAAGCCACCGGAAGTGAAGTTCTAACATCGGCCGCGCGCGGGAGGAGCAATTGCCATGCGGCTGATGCGCCGAGCAGGGTGGGCTATCCTTGCCGGATGGCTGTGGTTCACGCTGGTGCCAAACCTGCCGGGTTTAGCTCTGGATGTGCCGCCACTCAGCGGCCGCGTGGTCGACATCGCGCATGTCCTGCCGCCAGCCACCACGGCTCAATTGTCTGAGACACTCCAGGCGCATGAAACCAAGACCTCCAATCAGGTCGCGGTGCTGATAGTGCCTTCATTGGAGGACGAGCCGCTCTTCGATTTCTCCCACCGCGTCGCGACAACCTGGAAGTTAGGCGCCAAAGGTATCGATAATGGCGTCCTGCTCCTTATTGCGATCAAAGAACGCAAAATTCGTCTGGAAGTCGGATACGGACTGGAAGGGGTGTTGACGGATGCGCGTTCAGCCCAAATCATCCGGCATGAAATCGCTCCCAAATTCCGCGCCGGCGATGTGCCGGCCGGCGTCGCGGCTGGTGTGCTGGCTGTTCTGAACACTATTGAGGGAACCTATAAGGCATCAGAACAGCCGACCGCTGTTCATTCCGATGGTGAGGTGATCGCCAGTACGATTTTTGCCGTCATCCTGGGCTTGGTCATCGGTCTCTTTTTCTCTCGGGCCCACCGCGTCGTGGGTCCCGTGATAGGAGGGGGCCTCTCGTTTCTCGTCGCACCCTGGGTGATACCTGCTCTCATCGCTGGAGCGGTCAGCCTGGTACTCGTCAGTCTGATGGGTGGTGGGATGGGGCACGCGATCGGAGGAGGGCGACGAGGCCGTAGCGGCCCGTTCGACGACACCTGGTTCAGTACACGGCATGGAGGGTGGGGATCGGGTGGACTGGGCGAATCGTTCGGAGGATCGGGCGGCTTTTCAGGCGGCGGCGGTGATTTCGGAGGAGGAGGGGCCAGTGGCGACTGGTAGAAAGCCGGAACTCACCGACGCTGAACGGGCACGGGTCGAGTCGGCGGTACACGCTGCGGAGCAGCACACGAGCGCGGAGATTGTTCCCATGGTCGTCGGGCGATCAGGGCTCTATCGCGAGGCGCACCATCGCGCCGGGCTCTTGAGTGCCGTGCTCGCGTTGACGGCGTTACTCACCATCGAAACCGCGTGGCTTCCGTGGGGATGGCAGGCGTCGAATGCGGTGTGGCTGCTGGGGGGCACCGTGCTGGCCTATTCTGTCGGAGTCTGGGTCGGAACCTGGCCGGCGATCCTCCGTCTATTCACATCTCATGAGCGTATGCGCCACAAAGTGCGCATGCGAGCGGAACGAGCCTTCGTCCAGCAAGGTCTCGCACACACCCGTGAACGGACCGGATTGTTGCTGATGGTGTCATTGCTCGAGCGGCAAGTCTATATCTTGCCGGATCACGCTCTGCAGGCGCGCATTTCAGTTGATCAGTGGCAGGAGATTGTTGCGGGCGTGGTTGAGCGGCTGAAGGCCGGTGATCTCGCCGGCGGGCTGTGTCATGGAATTGAAGCCAGCGGAGTGCTTCTCGCGCGTGTTGTTCCCTCCCGTGATGGCGACAATCCCGATGAGTTGCCGAATGCGGTGATCCAGGACCTGTGACGGCTGGATTGTGTCGGACAATAGACGGCCTCGCTTTGTTCCGCTACAATCCCGGCAATGTCCGAGCCCGCCGCGCCTCCTGAACCATCTCAACCAACCGTGGATGAAACCCATTCCGTCGTGAAGGCGGCGGGTCTGATCGGCATCGCCACATTTTCCAGCCGTATTCTGGGGTTTGTTCGAGACATGGTGTTGGCCAGGCTGTTCGGTGCGACTCCGGCCGCGGACGCGTTTTTTGTCGCCTACCGTGTGCCCAATCTGCTTCGAGAGTTGTTTGCAGAAGGGTCGATGTCCGCAGCCTTTATCCCGGTCTTTACTGAATACCATACCCTGAAAGCCAAGCGTGATGCCTGGGAACTGGCCAGTGCGACCTTCACGACGCTCCTCACCCTCGTCACCGCCGTCACGCTGATCGGGATTCTGGCCGCCCCCGGCATCGTATGGTTTCTGGCGCCGGGGTTCCGCGAGAGTGTCGACAAGCTGGCCCTCACGACGCTCCTGACCCAGCTGATGTTTCCCTATCTCATCTTCATCAGTCTGGCGGCTTTGGCGATGGGGATTCTGAATTCGCTCCGTGACTTCGCGGCCCCGGCCTTCTCGCCGGTCTTTTTCAATATTTTTACCATTGCCTGCATGCTGTTCCTCTCGCCGTGGCTCTCCGAGCCGATCATGGCGGTGGCGATCGGTATTGTCGTCGGCGGGGTGGCGCAGTTTGCCATGCAGCTTCCCGGGTTAAAGAGACGCGGCATGTTGTTCGGTCTCCGCTTCAATCCAGGGCATCCCGGCGTCAAACGCATCGGACTGTTAATGGTGCCCTCACTGCTCGGGTTATCGGTGACGCAAATCAATATTACGGTGAGCACGATCCTCGCGTCCTACTTCGCGGGCGGGCCCACCTATTTGTTTTACGGTATGCGGTTGATCCAGTTTCCACTTGGCATTTTCGGGGTCGCGCTCGCCACGGCCATTCTCCCGACGCTGTCGGCGCAGGCCGCGCGCGGGGCCCTGGATGAACTACGAACGACGATCGGATTCGGACTGAGGATGATTTTTTTCATCATCCTTCCGGCGATGGCCGGACTGATCCTCCTGCGGCATCCGATCGTGCACCTGGTCTTTGAGCACGGATCATTCACCAAAGCCGACACCCTGGCGACGGCGACCGCGTTGCTCTGTTACGCTGTGGGTCTGTGGGCCTTCGCGGGCGTACGAATTATCGTGTCCGCCTTCTATTCGCTTCAGGATACGCGGACTCCCGCGATAACGGCGGGGATTGCGGTCGGGGCTAATATTGGCTTGTCTCTCTGGCTGATGACGATTTTAGATGCCGCGGGGTTGGCGCTGGCGACGGCATTGGCCTCGATGCTGAACGGGAGTATTCTCGTGGCTGTGCTGCACCGCCGGTTGGGCCGTGTAGACTGGGGAGCCGTCGTACGATCGGCCGGTCGAGTCCTGGCTGCCTGCCTTCCGATGGCGGGCATCTGCCTGTGGGTGGCGAGCGCGCCCTTGTGGGAGGAAACCGGTCAGTGGATCGTGAAGTCGGTCATGCTGTTTGGCGGGATCGGGCTCAGCGTTCTCGCGTATCTCGGTATGCACCTCATGTTGGGATCGGACGAGCTGGATGTGGTCTTAGGATTGGTCAAGCGCAAACTCGGCCGCGTCGCGCGAAAATTCGGGGCAGCATGATATGACGGAGACACGCACATTCAAAACGTCTTGGGGTTGGATGACCGTTACGGCTTCTGCCGCGGGAGTCACGTCGATTGACCTGTCGCCATCTGTTCGCACCACCCATCATGGTCCACAAAAAGACGATGCCGCTGCGTCCATCGTGAAAGACGCGGAGGCCCAGCTCTTGTCCTATCTCGATGGCGAGCGTCGAGACTTTGCTCTGCCCATTGATTGGTCGGCAGGCACCTCGTTTCAACGTAAGGTGTGGAAGGCGATTGCGCGGATTCCCTACGGCCGCGTGCGATCCTATCAGTGGGTCGCCATGCGCGTTGGGGGAAAACAGTATGCCAGAGCCGTGGGTATGGCCCTCGGGGCGAATCCGGTTCCCATCGTCGTGCCCTGTCATCGCATCATTGCCCATGATGGTTCATTGGGCGGATTTTCATGCGGATTGCCGATGAAGCGGCGATTGTTGGGGTTGGAAGGGACGTTGACGCAATTGCGCAATGCCCGATAGTGGGCATCGATCGATGGCGGTACACGATGAAGGCGGTCATCCAGCGTGTCACACGGGCTTCGGTGGAGGTGGACGGGCAGGTCGTCGGTCGCATTGGTCCCGGACTACTCATCTTATTAGGCGTGGCCAAAGGCGATGCCGAGCGCGATCTCTCCTATCTTGTTGAGAAGGTGCAAATCCTGCGGATTTTTAGCGATGAGCAGGGCAAGATGAACCGCTCACTGCGTGAGGTCGGCGGAGCCCTGTTGGTCGTGTCGCAATTTACGCTGCTCGCGGATACTGCGAAGGGACGACGGCCGGGGTTTGACCTAGCTGCTCCGCCGGAGGCGGCACGTGCATTGTATGAGGACACGGTCACGAGACTCAGGAGTGAAGGCCTGAAGGTGGAAACCGGCGTCTTCGGGGCGCACATGCAGGTGGAACTACTCAATGACGGGCCGGTGACGTTTATTGTGGATAGCCGAAAGTCGGGAGCAAGCCCCGACCTCAAGTCTTGATCAGAGATGCCGATAAGGTACCAGGGAGAAAGTCTCCTCGGGTTGAGAATGGTCTGCTATACTATTTTCAAAGGGCAAGGATTGCCCGGGAGGTCGAGATGGGAAGTCCCGTGTCTCGCAGCCATCCGCTCCGGCAGCTCTTCGGAGCATTGACGGAGAAAAGTTTCACCGAACACCTCGGGTGGCCTGATCTGAACGTCACCGAGTACGTCTCCAACCTGCTCGTCGAATTCGCGCACACCGATCAACTCTACAAAATCCAGAACACCCAAGGGCGTCCGATCGATTCGGTCGTCGAGATGCTGTTCGAATCCGAAGTCTTATTAGAAGCGCACTCGTTCGAACGGGAGCGCGAGGTGCACCGGCATATCGGCGACTTTACGCTGTTTATGACCGGACTCTTTCCGGAATACCTCCGCCGTCTTAAGAGCGTGGGCCGGATCTATCACAAGGATTTTCTGGTCGATTACGTCAAAACCGGGAAGCGGTCTTATGGCCTGGTGGCGGAATTCGGTCATTACGATCCCGAACAGGATACCCCGTTGTTCCGCAAGCTGTCGGAGAACTTTGAGCTCTGTGTGACCGGACTGGGATTTGTCCGGTCTGACTTAGACCGTATGCAAGATCCTGCCTGCCGTCGCGTGAAAGACTTGCTGCTCAATTGAAACGCCTACGACCGGTTCTCCTCATTCACGGGGGCGCGGGACGCCGCGCCATGACCGTTGACCAAGCCGCCTGCGTCGAAGGCGCGTTGGCCGAGGGCCATCGTCTGTTGGTGGCCGGTGTTCCGGCGTTGTCGGTGGTAGAAGAGGCGATTCGCCTGTTGGAAGACTCCGGCCTCTTTAACGCGGGGCGCGGGTCTAACCATCAACTCGACGGGGTGCGCCGGATGGATGCCTCCATCATGGAAGGCCGCGAACTCCGGGCCGGGGCCGTGGCGTCCATCGAGGGCATCATTCACCCCGTCACCGCCGCCAGACTCGTCATGGAGAAAACCGCGCATGTCCTGCTCGTCGGCAAGTCAGCCACTCGCTTTGCCAATTATTTTGGATTGGAGCGCGCTCCGCGTCTGAGGCGACGCCTGGCGGGCCAGCCCAAACAACTAAGGCCAGCGGCCGGAGTGAGCCAAACGTTACGGCTGCATCAGGCGATTGTGAGAACCGGCCACCTTCGGACCAAGAGTTTAGGGAAGGAAACGGTGGGAGCCGTGGCCTTGGATCTGACGGGGACGGTGGCCGCCGGGGCATCGACCGGGGGTGTCGATGTGATGTTGCCCGGTCGCGTCGGGGATACGCCGTTGATAGGTTGCGGGGTCTATGCCGACAATGAGGCCGGGGCCGTGTCCATGACCGGATTGGGAGAAAGCATTATTCGGGT
>DAONAB010000137.1:0-8139 GCA_035400805.1 Nitrospira sp.
TCCCGATCTGATCATGCTCTTGAAGGACGGGGTGTTTCGCGAAAAGGCTGCCGCTGCGTTGGTGTTGATCGGAGATTCGGCCATCGAGCCCTTGATTTCCTTCCTATACGATCCGAAGGCCTCGGAAGTTGAAGCCGAAGGCGAACGCGTGCTGTCCTACGCGTCAGTCCGGTTGACCGCAAAGGATTCTCTACGCTTGCTGGTCGTGGAAACGCTGGAGCACTTAGGATGGACGCCTCCTGATGAGGAAACCTCCGTGGATTCCAGCCAGGCCGACAATCTGCGTGTCGATCGCCCGCTGGGAGACATCGGTCGTTTCGGTCCGAGTGGAGACTTCGCGAAAGGATCGGTGCGGTAATACCCGGCCTTCTCTCGCGGGGTGCCTGGCCTGTTGAGAGCTTTCGGCGTCCCCGCGTCTCTTCTTCTCCGTTTCGACCAGCGTGCGGGATGGTGCGATGTCAGGTCGTAGGGCCAACCCGCGTTGACCCCAAAAAAAATGCTGTGTTAAGGTCGATGGCCTCTCCAGAGGCCGAGGTACCATGGCCGACACCGTCAGTGAACAGATCGCAGCCCTGTCGGACGAGGATTGGGCCATTCGTGAAGAGGCCGCGACCCTGCTCGGCGCATTGAAAGATGCGCGGGCCGTCCTGCCTTTGACCAACGCGCTGCGTGATAGTGACCGAGCCGTCCGCGAAGCGGCGGTCGGCGCCCTCTCATCGCTCGGGTCCGTCTCTGTTCCGGCCTTGGCCGGCTGTTTGACTGATCCCGCCTTGCAGGTGCAAGAGGCGGCGTCGGCCATTCTGGCTTCACTGGCGGATGCACGAGTGCTGGCGCCGCTCACACAGGCCTTGGGTAGTCGCGATTGGATTGTGCGCATGCATGCGGCGAAGGGCTTGGGGCGGATCGGCGATCCGGAGACTGTTCCCGCCTTGATGCCGCTGTTGCAGGATAAGGTCAAGGCCGTCCGGGAGGAAGCGTCTAGTGCGCTGGCCGCCATTGGCGTGGCCGCGATGGCCGGATTGATTGACGCCTTGCAGCATGATGATTGGCTTGTTCGTCTCCATGCGGTGGAGGCGTTGGGCAAGCTGAAGTCGGCGGATGCCGTTGAACCCTTGCTGCGGGCCTTGTTCAATGAGCGGGACTCGGCGATTCGGGAAGACGTGGTCCGGGCGCTGGGCGCGATTCGAGACGGGCGCGCTGTAGATTATTTAGTCGCGGTGATGAAGGAGCCCGGGCTACGGCTCTTGGCCGTCGAAGCCCTCGGTCATATCGGCGACCGCCGAGTGGTCCCGATTTTACGGCGGGTTGTCGAGGGGGTGCCACTGGGTGAGCCGAGGGATTCAGCCACGTCCTGTGCCGACGGATGGACGGACGAAATGGCCACCATGGGGATGGCGGCCCGCGCATTAGGGATGATCGCCGATGCCGTCGCGATTCCTTCTCTGATCGTGGCTCTGCGGAATACGATTACGCGGTCGGAGGCGGCGGCGGCCTTGACGAAATTCGGTCCGGCGGTGATCCCGTCTCTGTTGCCGATGTTGGCCAAAGAACAGGATGAAAATGTCCGGTACCACGTTCGGGAAACCCTCACGGCTGTCGGATGGCGCGCGGGCCGTGTCTAGAACATGAGCAGATGATCGAGTAGCCTAGGAATTCACAAACAAGCCTCACTGTAAGCCAGCATATTCACCGACCGGCGCCATTCTTTCACAATGTCCAAAGAATCAATCGATACCTTAGTCTCTGAGTTGACCCATGAGGAAGAGTGGCGGCGTATGCGAGCCACGGCGGCGTGTCTGGCCGGAGGTCCTCGAGCGGTCCAGGCCTTGACCCAGGCGCTGCAGACCGGCGATGTGCCCCTTCGCGTTGAAGCGGCGGCGATGTTGTCGCGCATTAAGGATCCAGCCGCGGGCGTTGCGCTGGTCACGTTGATTCGGGATCCTGAAGAAACGGTACGGCAGGCGGCGTTTGCCGCGCTTGAGCAGATGGCCGGCAATCTGGACGACGAGACTGCGGCAGGGTTAGTGCGCAATCTCCACGAATCACCCGATGAGCAGGTGCGCCACCGCGTTCGGCAGCTCTTGGGGGTGATCCCCAATGCAATCACGCCGTTGTGTGAGATGCTGAGCCATCCGGATGCGGAAGCGCAGACGACGGCGGCGACGATTCTCGAGCACTTGCTCGATCCGCGTTCGGCTGATGGATTGATCGATGCGATGGCCTCGCCGGCGGTCCGCGACATCGCTGTGCGGACGCTCAAGAAGCTCAGCGCCGTCCGGGAACGAATCGATGCGACGTTTAATGCGTTGCGCGATGTCGAAGGCGCGAGTGAGCGTGAAGAAGCCCGCATGGCCACGGTCATGGATCTCTTAGGGATTGGCCGGCCGGCCGTGGAAATCCTGATCGAATATCTTGAAGACGACGATTGGCTCATCCGGGAAGCCTCGGCGGATTTGCTAGGCAAAATTGGGGATGTGCGCGCAGTCGAACCGTTGATGAAGCGCTTGCAGAAGGACAAGGATACCGGCGTGAAGGAATACGCCGTGAAATCGTTGGGCTTGATCGGCGACCCGCGTCCGGCCCAATTGTATATTGAAGCGATCCCGATCCGGCCCTTGCGAGTCATGGCCATCGAGGCGCTGGCGAAAATTAAAGATGTCGAGGTCTTGCGGCCGTATAACGAGCTGTTCAATCGCTTGCGAAGCGACCGGGACGGCATCGTTTCCTACAGCGCCGGCCTCATTGCGGATAAACTTTCGGCACTCGAGGGCGAACAGCCGGTCGGGCAGGAGGAATTGGACGATCATGAGTGATGCCGAGCGAATTGCACAATTGATAGCGGCGCTGCGCGACGACAACGAGGCGTTGCGGGACCATGCGATGGCGAGTCTCGGCCAGATGGGGATTGAGGCCGTTCCTCAATTGATCGGCCTGATGGCGGACGAAGATGTGGTCATTCGCGAAGCTGCGGCCACGGCCGTGGTGCGCATCGGTCCCATTGCTTTCGATCAGCTGCTCGAAGCTTTGCGAGACGATGAATGGGCGATCCGCGAGCAGGCGGCGAATGCGCTCGGGCGGTTCCGCGATCCCCGCGCGGTTGATCCTCTTATGGTGGCGCTCAAGGACAAGGATGGAGCGGTCAGAACTGCCGCCGTGTGGGCTTTGGAGCGCATCGGCGACTCGCGGGCTACGCCCGGATTGATTGAGGCGCTGGGCGATGGCACAGTGCGTGAGGATGTCGCGCGAGTGTTGAAAAAAATCGGCGACACCAGGGCGGTTGATGCGTTGATCGGCGGGCTATTGGGACCCAATTGGATGGTTCGTCGCCATGCGGCGGAAGCGCTCGGAAAAATCGGTGACCCGCGTAGTGCCGAGGCCTTGATCCAGTCATTGCAGGATGAAGACTGGCTCGTCCGCCGGAACGCGGCTGAATCCTTGGCGCGGCTAGGGGCGAAGCAGGCCATTGAGCCGCTGCTGCCTCTTCTGGAAGATGAGAATACGATGGTGCAGGAGACCGTCGAAGGTGTCCTCGCAAGTTTGGGATGGAAACAGGCGACCTCGTCATAACCCGATAAAGGAACTCTACTATGGCAGAAGAAGCACCGGTAAAACTGATTCAGATCGGCCCGAAGGGCGGCCCCAAGAAGGACGGCTTCAACCTCGTGACGGAGCGGGTCGTCGCCGTCAATCCCGAAGCCAGGCAGTTGGAAGTGGAACTGTTGGCCTATGACGGTAAGACCGTCGTCCTGGATGTCGGAGAGGAAGCCCTCGAAGATTTCCTCAAGATCAAGCCGGGCGACGGCGCGACGATTCGTGTGGTGGAAGAAGGCGGCAAGCGAGTGGCCAAGAGCTTCCGGATTCGGGCGAAAGATCCGAATGCCGCCAAGGCCGACGCCATGCTGATCGATTTAAAAGATTCGCATTGGCTGAATCGTAAATATGCGGCGGAAGTCCTGGGTGACTTGAAGGATCCGCGCGCGGTGGTGCCTCTGGTTGAGGCCCTCACGGATGAGGTGGGCGATGTGCGGCAACGGGCGTATGATTCGTTGATTAAGATCGGCGGGTCGGCCGTTCCCTCGCTGGTACCGTTGCTCGCGGCTGAAGAAGACGATGTGCGCCAATCGGCGACCGAAATTATCCGGAAGATCGGCAAGCCGGCCGTCGAGCCTCTCGCCACGGCGTTGGCGGAGGCTGACGACCGGCTGAAGACCAAGATTATGAAGGTGCTGGACCGGATGGGCTACAAGCCGAAGGCGAAAGAAGGGGCCCAGCCTGAACCGGCGAAGTTGCTCAGTTAGCGAGACCCGTCCGGCCGCCGGTTAGGCGGCCGGATTCTTGGTGGGACGACCGACCGACACATGTCGGAAGCCGAACGGGACGACTCGGTCCGACTCATAGGTGTTGCGCAGGTCCAGCAGCAGTGGTTCCCGCATGGCTTTTTTGAGCCGTTCGAAATCGAGATTTCGAAATTGGTTCCATTCCGTCATGATGATGAGGCCGTCGGCTCCTTCGGCGACGTCATACGTCTCCTGGCAGGGCACCATGCCGGGGAGCAGCTTCATCGATTCTTCCATCGAAGCCGGGTCGTACGCCCGGATCGTTGCCCCTTCCTTCATCAGCTCGCTCAGAATCGTCAATGACGGCGCTTCCCGCATGTCGTTCGTGTTGGGTTTGAAGGAGAGGCCCAGCACGCCGAGCGTCTTTCCCTTCACTCCGCCGCACGCGTCCTTCACTTTCTGAACCATTCGCAGGTGCTGTTCGTAATTGACCTTGGCGGCAGCGCCGGCAATTTGAAACGGATATCCCACACGCTCGCCGGTCTGGACTAACGCCGCAAGGTCTTTCGGGAAGCAGGACCCGCCGAACCCCGGCCCGGCATGCAGAAACTTGTTGCCGATCCGGTTGTCGAGCCCCATGCCTTTGGAGACTAACTGGACGTCTGCGCCCACCTTCTCGCACACGGTCGCGATTTCGTTGATAAACGAAATTTTGACGGCGAGAAAAGCGTTGGAGGCATATTTGATCATCTCAGCGGTCGGAATGTCCGTGACCACAATCGGGGTTTCAAGCAGATACAGGGGGCGATAGAGGTCTTTCATAATCGCGACGGCCTGTTCGCTGTCTGCACCGATGACGACACGGTTCGGTCGCATAAAGTCTTCGATGGCAGAACCTTCCCGCAGGAATTCCGGATTGGACACAATATCGAAGCGGAACCGGCCGGTTTGATTGGCCTTAATCACTTCGCGCAGCTTTTCTCCGGTACCAACAGGCACCGTGGACTTGGTCACAATGACCTTATATCCGGTCATATTCTTTGCAATTCCGCGTCCCACTTCTTCCACATACGATAAGTCGGCTGACCCGTCGGACTTCGGCGGTGTTCCGACGGCGATGAAGATAACCAAGGCTTTGTCGACGGCCTTGGCGACATCGGTGGTGAAATGGAGGCGGTCTTCCTTGATCCCTTTGGCGACGAGTTCGGTGATGCCCGGCTCAAAAAATGGCACCTCACCCTTTTCGAGTTTGGCAATCCGGCGCGCGTCCGTATCCATACAGGTGACGTTCACGCCGAATTCTGCGAAGCAGGCCCCGGTGACTAAGCCGACATAGCCCGTTCCAATCACGCTGATATGCATGGATGCATCTCCTCTTAAAGAAAAGCTGCGAATCGTGGGTGAGAATTCGTGTAGAGTCGGTAGTATAGCAACGCCTGCCAATACGAGCAATCATCTCGAAGGTTTTTGCCGTCCCTGTCAGTCGACCTCATACATGATGAATTGCAGATTGTGGCGTACTTCAGTAGAATTCGGCCTCTTCGCAGGAGGATACGCATGGTGGTTGCAGGCGGGCCCATCCAACGACCGTTGGCCATGATGATGCGTCCTATTACGAAGACCGTGCGACCTGATGACTCGTTATTGATTGTCGCGCAGCAATTGCGCGATGCCCGGGTCGGGGCGATGCTCGTTGCAGACCACGGGAACTACGTGGGGATTGTTAGCGAAGCCGATCTCGTCCGAAAAGCCATGGCCAGCGGGGCGCCGACCAATCAGGTGACCGCCCGTTCGGTGATGAGTGCCCCCATCATGACGATCGATATCGCCCAATCTGCGCATGAGGCCAGTGATGTGATGGCCGAACGGGGAATCCGGCATCTGGTGATTACCGAAGAAGGGCGTGTGGTGGGAATGATTTCTGTGCGCGATCTGCTGCGATACTTCAAAAACTGGGGTACCTTGTAGCATGCTTCGGTTATATCCTCGCGGTTGGTGCCTCCCTTCATTCCGTTCCGCGGTCTTGTGTCGATGATGGCACAAAAACCTGCCGCTGTTTCAATTCCTCGACTGTTTTTACTACTCACCGCGCTCGTGACCGGCGCGATCGTCATGGCGCTCGAAATTTTAGGCAGCCGCTTGCTGGCTCCTGTATTTGGAAACTCCCTCTTTGTGTGGGGCGCCTTGATCGGAATCATTCTCGCGGCCATGAGCTCCGGTTATGCGTTCGGCGGGTGGGCCTCCGATCGGTATCGTGTTGCGGCGGTGTTGGCCTGGCTCCTACTCGGATCCGGCGCATGGACCTTGCTGATGTCCTGGATGGGGCAGGGCGCCATCTTTCAAGTCGCGAAGTTGGTCGAGGATCCGCGATGGGGCCCCAGTCTTGCGGCCTGTGTGCTATTGGCTCCCCCGGCCTTCGGTCTGAGCGGGGTGATGCCCGCATTGCTCCGACTAGCCGTCGTCGATATGGGATATCTCGGTCGACATACTGGCAGCATGATCGCCCTATCCACGGTCGGCAGCTTGGCGGGAACCTGGGGAACGGCGTTTTTTCTGCTTTCCTGGTTGGGAACCCAGACCCTCGTGGCCACGCTGGGAGTCATTCAACTGCTGCTGGGCTTGCTCTGGTTGCAACACGGAAGCGGGAAGGTTACGAAGTTGGCCGGGTTGTTTATGACCGGTGCGCTCATAGTGGGATGGCAATTGCTCGGCCAGGCTCCTCCGGTTGCAGGGCTGGTGTATCAGGAGGACAGTCCCTATCAGCAAGTCCGTGTGCGAGACGATGATCTGTTTCGCTATCTCGTGCTCGACCGCACCTGGCATGCGGTGATGTGGCGGTCGGATCCGACCGCCCTGTTTCTCCCGTATAGCCAACTGATGGTCGCGGCGGTCGCCCTGGCTCCGGAGCCCAAACGCGGACTCATTTTAGGGCACGGCGGCGGTTCGCTGGCCAAGTGGCTGGCTCAAGTCTGGCCTGAATTGGAATTGGATGTCGTCGAATTCGATCCCGTCGTAGTGCGAATGGCGGAACAGTACTTCGACTATCGCCCTCCCGCCAATCACCATGTGTCAGTCAAAGATGCTCGCGTGTTCCTGCGCGATACGAAAGCGACCTATGACGTCATCTGGGTTGACGCGTTTGCCAGGCATCTCATTCCCTTCCATTTGACCACGGTTGAATTCTTTTCAGAGCTGCGTGGCCGCCTCAATGCCAATGGCGTATTGGCTCTCAATCTAGCTTCGTCAGGGGAAGGTGGCGATTTGCAGCGTGCGAATGCAGTCGTGCAGACGCTGAAGAGTTCGTTTCCCACCATCGAATCGTTCGGAGTGAAAGGGCCGTGGCGCGCCCACCAGACCACGGCAGAGAATCTCATTTTCTTTGGCGGCGGCCCGATCGATACGATGTCGTACGACGAGATCGTGAGACGCATTCAAGCGCAGGTCGAAGCTCGGCGACTCCCTCCCGAAGCGATCGGCCTATTGGCAGCGAGACGGACCGCTCCGTGGTCGCCGGGCCTGACGCTGACCGATGACTACACACCGTATGATCTATTAATTGGGTCCCATGCGGTCGAAATGTCGCCGGAGGTCACCACATTGCCATAAGTGTTTGAATTGTTGCGGCAAAATTCAATTTTCCTTTCGGCGTCCAACGGAAATCTCCCGCCTGGCGCCACCCATTGGCAGTCCAAGAACTTTCTTGCTTCCTTTTAAATTCCTATGCTATAAGGTGACGCTCATCAGCCTTTTATTTAGGACATTTTCGAGCAGTGTGTGTGAGCTGCCGGGGCGCGGCGGCTCGCAGAAGGTTCAGAGCGCGGTGGTCATTATTCACCAACCTAATCGCATCTCTTCTTAATCT
>DAONAB010000138.1:0-3635 GCA_035400805.1 Nitrospira sp.
GCCGGATGGCTTCCCACGAGGTCAGGTGGCGAAACTGTCGTTGCAGGCGCGGCGAAAGCAGGCGTTGTTTCAACGCTTCCGGAAACGCCTCGGCGCCGCCCCAAAACACAGGCTGCTGGAGGAGGCCGCGTCTCAACCGTTCATAGTGCATGCTGTCCCCGTACCCGCACCATTGCAATCCGTGAAGACCGGCACGTTTCACAAGCGACGGCACCGGCCACTGGTTCCATTCCTCGAGCATTTTGGCTGTCTTCCAAGAGGGATACCCCCAGAACAGCTCGTCGGCACCCTCTCCCACCTGGCAGACAATCACGCCATGCCGGCGCGCCAGTTCAGACACATAGTAGACCGGGACACACACAGGATCTGCAATCGGTTCGTCCTGCAGAGCGACCATGCGCGGCAGAAAGGCGATGAGATCGTCGAGGGACAGCAACCGTTCGTGGTGGTCCGCACCGACCCGGTCCGCCATAAAACGGGCATGACTCAGTTCGTTGCGATAGCTCGGATACTCCGCGTCATAGCCGATCGTAAATGTCCTGACGCGTTGGGTATCCCCCCGCGAAAACAGCGCCGCATTGGTGCTGGAATCTACGCCGCCGGACAGAAACACCCCGACCGGTACATCGCTCACTTTCCGAAGCGCAACCGACTCCCGCAATTTCTCCAGGACACGGGCCGCAATGGTCTCATCCGTCTCTCCCACTATGGGGGATGTGTGGTCCCACACATCCCAGTACCGTCGTTCTTCCATCGCGCCATCGGCACGCACGCGTAACCAGGTCCCGCCGGGCAGTTTTTTGATACCATCGAACAGCGTTTGTGGCGCCGGTGTCGTCAGGAAGGACAGGTAATGAAACAGCGATTCCTCATGCAACGCGCGAGGCTGCTCCGGATCCTGCAGCAAGGCTTTGATCTCGGAAGCGAACACGAACCGCCCGTGATGCAGGCTGTAATACATCGGCTTGACACCGATGCGGTCGCGGATCAGCCACAACTCCTGTCGGCGGACGTCCCACAGCGCGATCGCAAACATGCCGCGGAATTTCGCCACGCAGTCAATGCCCCACGTTTCGAACGCATGGAGAATGACTTCGGTATCGGAATGGTCCGTTCGCCAGCGATGCCCGCCCAGCGCCTCCAATTCGCGCCGGATTTCGGCGTGGTTATAAATCTCTCCGTTGAATGCGACCCAGAGGCTTTCGTCCTCATTGGCCATCGGTTGGCGAGCCGTCTCGCTCAAGTCGATGATCGACAGCCGACGATGTCCCAGGCCGACCCGTCCCTTCGGGTCAATCCACAATCCGGCCCCATCAGGCCCCCGATGGGCCAGACTGTCCCTCATGCGCATCACATACGGCTCTGAGACTCGGAATGACCCGGAGGAGAGCACCAAGGCGCCGACTACACCACACATGCCGCGAGGTTCCTACAATCCACAACTCGTGAGAGGGGGTTACACACGAACGGACCGGTCGGGGTTGTCACCCGTCATGAGACACCTGATCGAGAGTCGCTCAGCTGCTGACGATACCAGCTATACGTCCGGCGTAAGCCGTCCGCCAATGCCGTCGACGGTTTCCACCCCAGCGCTGCAATGCGACTGGAATCCATCAACTTCCGCGGCATGCCGTCCGGCTTGGCGCGATCCCAGTGCATGCCGCCTTGATATCCCACCACCTCGGCGACCAACGCAGCCAGTTCTGCGATCGCAATGTCCTGCCCTGCCCCGACATTCATGATCATCGGGTCCGAATATCGATCCATCAGGAACAAGCAGGCATCCGCGCAATCGTCCACATGCAAAAATTCACGCCGTGGAGCTCCGGTGCCCCAGAGGGTGGGAGTGGTGCCCTGTTCACGCGCTTCATGGAAGCGTCGCAGCAATGCCGCTAAGACATGCGCCGTCTGGAGATCAAAGTTATCATTCGGGCCATACAGGTTCGTGGGCATGGCCGCAATAAAATCGCAGCCATATTGCCGTCGATAGGCCTGGCACATCTTGATCCCGGCGATTTTTGCCACGGCATACCACTCATTGGTCGGTTCGAGCGGGCCCGTCAACAGATACTCTTCCTTCATCGGCTGGGGAGAATCTCTCGGATAGATGCAGGACGAACCCAGCAGCAACAGTTTCTTCACACCATGAAGATAAGCCTGATGCACGACATTCGTTTGAATCGCCAGATTGTCGTAGATAAATTCAGCCGGCAAGGTGCTGTTCGCGAGAATGCCGCCCACCTTGGCCGCAGCCAGATAGACGTATTCGGGCTTCGTCTCCGAATAGAATCCGGCAACTTGCCTGTTGTCACGCAAATCCAATTCGGCGCTGGTGCGCACGATTAGATTGTCATATCCTCGGGCCGTGAGGGCCCGGACAATCGCAGAGCCCACCATGCCCCGATGCCCGGCCACGTAAATGCGTGCATGCGTGTCGATCACCCTAGGCCCCCTTCGACGCGGTACCCTGCATCTTCACCCGCTCCGCTTCCACATCCGCTTCGACCATCATGATCCCCAGCCGGTGAAAATCCACCGTCGGTTTCCACCCGAGGTGGCGCCGGGCCTTCGCCGGATCGCCAATCAGCAGATCAACCTCTGTCGGACGATAATACCGCGGATCGATCTGGACGTACTGCTGCCAGTCGAGGCCCAGATGGCCGAACGCCACATCAAGAAACTCTCGAACGGTATGTGTTTCCCCCGTCGCCACGACATAATCATCAGGAGCATCCTGCTGCAGCATGAGCCACATGGCTTCGACGTAGTCGCCGGCGAATCCCCAATCCCGTTTGGCATCGAGGTTGCCGAGGAACAATTCCCGCTGCAGTCCCAGTTTGATCCGGGCCGCCGCCTTGGTGATCTTCCGGGTCACGAAGGTTTCTCCCCGACGCGGCGATTCGTGGTTGAACAGGATGCCGTTGCAGGCAAACAACCCGTAGGCCTCACGGTAATTGACCGTGATCCAATGCGCATAGACCTTCGCCGCGCCGTACGGACTCCGGGGATAAAACGGCGTCGTTTCCCGCTGAGGGACTTCCTGGACCTTGCCGTACATTTCACTTGATGACGCCTGATAAAACTTGGGTCGCAGCCCCGACTCACGAATCGCCTCCAGCAATCTCACCGTGCCCAGAGCCGTCACCTCCGCGGTGTATTCGGGAATATCGAAACTGACTCTGACATGACTCTGCGCCCCGAGGTTGTAAATTTCGTCGGGTTGAACCGTGCGGATGATTTTATTCAGCGAGCTCGCATCGTTGAGATCCCCGTAGACCAGATGCAATCTGGCTCCGGAGATATGCGGATCCTGATAAATGCTGTCGATCCGCGCCGTGTTGAACGAACTCGACCGACGAATGATCCCGTATACCTCGTAACCTTTGGCCAGAAGAAATTCGGCCAGATAGGATCCGTCCTGTCCGGTGATGCCCGTAATCAACGCCTTCACTGATTGTGCTCTCCCGTCAGATTGCAGTATGCATTGAGGCCGTCAGCAGAAGCGCCTTCCATGCGGTCATGAATGCTACGTTGTGAGGGAATCTTCGACGCCCTGTCAAGGTTTGTGCCGTCGGGACCACAGACAGAATACGGCGTCGTCCTCATCAACTAGGCAGACGTCTGCCCGTCCACCG
>DAONAB010000138.1:3735-8137 GCA_035400805.1 Nitrospira sp.
CAGACAGAATACGGCGTCGTCCTCATCAACTAGGCAGACGTCTGCCCGTCCACCGGCGCAGGCGATTGCTCTTCCGGGTTCTGTGCGGATGCAGTGGTGAGATCGCTGCCCGCCGTAACGGTTATTCCGATCGCCGCCAGTAACCAAAACAGATGCGCGAGACTGCCCATAAACATATAGTCGAAAAGATTGCGTACCGCTAGCCCAATGACGGCTAAACCGATTCCGGCGGCAATGAGACATCTCGCCTGGCCACCATGACCCGACCAGGGAACCGAAAGAAGGCGGCGCAGAAGGGCGACAAAGATCCAGACAAAACTCAGCACGGCTGGAATGCCGCTTCCGAGCGTGACCATTAGGAAGGTATTGTGCATGGCCGGAATGATCCGCTCCCGCTCAGGAACAACATCCTGCTTTTCAACGGAATATTGCGGAAATTTCTTGATGAAGGAATTATTCCCGAAGCCGATACCCACTATAGGATGCGCAGCCACTTCCCCGAGTCCGATTGTCCACACCATCAGCCTTGTGTCGACCGTCTTCCCATCCACCGTGTCCGATTGAAAACCGGATTGCGACACCACCAGCAAGGCCGCCCCGATCATGGCGAGTCCCCCTAACACGCCAAAGGCCAGACGTCGGCCTCCGACCATCAATGCCAACGTCAGGCCTTGCGCCGCATGCCCAAGCCAGCCGCCACGGGTATAGGAAAACAGCTGGGCAGCCCCTGCCAGGAGGAGAGCCAGTCCCTGTGCGGCGCGCATCCAGGCCACACGGCCGATGGCCAGGAGACTTCCCGTGACGGGAATTGCCACCACCATGTAGGTGCTCAGCCAGTTATAGTCGGACCCATAGGCATTGGCTCGGATATACCGATCCCGCCAGGTGCCCCCTCGTTGAAGAAATTCGACCAGCGCGTAGCAGGCCAGCAATGTGGCGCCCACGACGAGAGCCTGGAGCACCTGTTGCGTCAATCGCTCATGGCGACAGCGCGTCAACACGAGCAGGGACCAGTAAAAGACGCCGGCTTGGGCCACAAATTTCTTCCACTCGGCGAAACTGTAGGCTGGATCGGTGGCAAAGGGAATTGTGCAGAGCACCCAGATCATGAAGCACCACAGCGGCAGATCCAGCGGGGATCGGACCCACGGATTCGTCCGTTCTACTGCACAGACACCCAAGCAAAGAACGATAAGAATGATGACCGTGTGTTCTTGATAACGGAAGAGGAGAGGGAAAAAACTGGAGCAGGCAAGGGCCACCATTACATACCCCTGCAGTCCCCAGAACAGCGCCCGAACAGAGCTGTACCGGTCTTCTGCCTGGACCGGCCGGGCGACGGAATGTGCGGATGATGAGGTGGTGATATTCATGCCCTCAGCGACTGCAGGTCGCGAATCTCCACGCACCCACCGACCGCAGCATCATCCGCTTCCGGATTGCTTGCTGCAGGGACAGCCAACAGCCCGGAGGGCGCAAAGACAGGGCGAACGGCAGTTGCTGTGTGAGACTCGGCCCCCCCACACATCAGAGACGCAGGAATCATGTGGAGGCGCCGGTTACGGTTCAGAACCAAGACACACCGGTAGATGATACGCATGCCCCTGACGCACCACGCAGGGGCACATGGGGACGCTGCGGGATCGCAGTATAGAGAAATCGCCGCACTTGCACAAGAAATGTGTCGGCCCGATACAGCCTGGCCTCAGAGGAGGTCCGGATGAACGCGCAAAGAAATAACTAGGAGCATGTGACCGGAAGAATCAGTGAGGAGCATCTATCCTTGGGAAGCGACTGAGGATCGATTCAGGAACACGTGCAGAAACCGCTGCAGACCGTCCTGCCAGGATGGCATGCGGAAGCCGAGATGATGAAGTCGTTCAGCCGAGAGGACCGAGTAAGCCGGACGTTTGGCGGGACGAGGCATGTCGGCCGTGGTAATCGGTTCGACCGGCACCCGGTAGCCCGCCAACCTGACGATCTCCGTCGCGAATTCATGCCAGGTACAGTGACCTTCATTGGTGACATGGAGCACACCGCGCACCGGATGCGTCATGAGCCGTCCGATCATACCGGCGAGATCCTCAGCAAAGGTCGGACAGCCTTGCTGATCAGCGACGACCTTCAAACAGGGACGTTCCGCAGCCAGCTGCAGCATGGTCCTGACAAAATTCTTCCCTCGCAAGCCATAGAGCCACGCGGTTCGCACCACCAGCGTATTGTCGCAGCAGGCCAACGCCCGCTCCTCACCGGCGCATTTTGACGCTCCATAGGCGCTGACAGGGTTGGTCCGATCCGTTTCGACATAGGGGCGCGTGCCGCGGCCATCAAACACATAATCCGTTGAAATATAGATGAGCCTGGCCCCTGCCTGAGCGGCTGCACGCGCGACACGTTCGGTCCCGTCGGCATTGATCGCCATCGCCAACGCCGGATCGCGTTCCGCTCCGTCCACATCCGTATGCGCTCCCGCATGAATCACCACGTCGGGCGCGGCGTCGATGATCCGACGCCCGCAGTCTCGATGCGTCAGGTCGAACGCCGGGAGATCCAGTAACGTCAGATGGTGCCCCTGCAGAACCTGCTGCAGATCGGTGCCCAATTGTCCCTGCGCCCCGGTGACTACGATCCGCACGCCGTCCCCTTCGCCAAGCGTTGGCCGTACTGCTGACGGTAATAGTCCTTGAACTCTCCGGTCTTGATCTTCCGCCACCAGTCCTCATGTGTGCGATACCACTCGACCGTCTGCTTCAGCCCTTCTTCGAACGGCACCTGGGGCGACCAGCCCAGAGCGCGCAGCCGGCTGCAATCGATCGAATAGCGGCGGTCGTGTCCAGGCCGGTCCTGCACCAACCGGATCAATGAGCGCGACTTCCCGAGCGCCGCCACGATGTGTTCGGCGACCGTGATATTTTCGCGTTCGTTGCCGCCACCGACGTTATAGACAGTCCCCGGCTCACCCTGTTCAAACACATGTTGAATTCCGGCCGCATGATCGTAGACCGACAGCCAATCCCGGCATTGCTTCCCATCGCCATAGAGCGGAAGCGGCTCTCCGTCGATCGCATTCGTGGCAAACAAGGGAATGAATTTCTCGGGATACTGATTCGGGCCATAGGTATTGCTGCCACGGGTGACCACGACAGGAAACCGGTAGGTGGTCCAGTAACTCAGGACGAGCAGATCCCCCCCGGCCTTGCTGGCCGAATAGGGGCTGCGCGGCTCCAATCGATCGCCTTCCGTGGAACTCCCCTGCTCGACACTGCCGTACACTTCATCGGTGCTGACTTGCAGGAACCGCTGCACCCCTGCCAGTCGCGCCTCTTCCAGAAGAATGCCTGTCCCCACCACATCGGTGCGGGCAAAAGCGCCAGGATCGAGAATCGACCGATCGACGTGGGTCTCTGCGGCGCAGTTGATGATGCCCTCAATCCGGTGTTCCTGAAGCGTGGCATGCACCGCCTGCTGATCACCGATATCCGCATGGACGAAACGGTACTGAGGATGGCCGGCGAGGTCCGCCAGATTTTCCAGGTTGCCGGAATACTTCAGCGCATCGAGATTCACGACCGCATGGCGGCCGCTCTGAATCAAGTGACGCACCAGATGCGATCCGATGAACCCGGCGCCTCCCGTGACGAGAATACGCATTTAAAACTCCATCCGATTCGCTCCGGTCTGCGCCACAAGCTGGTTCGCCGCAAGGAGCGATTCAATCGTGCCGGCATCCGTCCACCACCCCTCCAGCACATCCCACGTTAACTCTCCGGAGGCAATGTAGGCGTTGTTGACATCGGTAATCTCTAGTTCGCCCCGCCCGGACGGTTTCAGCGTGCGGGTAATCTCAAACACCCGGGCATCGTAGAAATAAATGCCCGTCACCGCATAGGATGACTTGGGCTGCGTCGGCTTTTCCTCAATGCTTACCACCCGATTCCCTTCAAGATGAGGCACACCGAACCGCTGCGGATCTTTGACGTCTTTCAGCAAAATCTTCGCGCCTTTCTTCTGCGCACGAAAGGCCTCGGCGGCCTTTGCAATATTGCCCTGGATCAAGTTGTCTCCCAGCACGACGCACAGCGGACCGTCATCGGCAAAATGTTCCGCCAACCGTAAGGCGTCGGCAATCCCTCCCTCGCCCTGCTGGTAGGTATAGCTGAGATGCTTCAGGCCGAAGTCTCGCCCGTTCCCCAGCAGTTTCAGGAAATCCCCGGCACTGTTGCCGCCGGTCACCAGCATGATTTCCGTGATACCCGCGTTCACAAGCGTCTGGATGGGGTAGTAGATCATCGGCTTGTTGTAGACGGGGAGCAGATGCTTATTCGTCACTTTGGTCAGCGGGAGCAGGCGCGATCCGAGCCCTCCGGCAAGTACAACACCTTTCATCCTTCCCCCCTTCCAC
>DAONAB010000139.1:0-6662 GCA_035400805.1 Nitrospira sp.
GCTTCTGACATACCAAGCGTAATTCCCCGGTCGCGAATTTCGAATCCATCCCACGGGATACGAGCCACATGGCCGGTTTGAATGACGACCACATCAGCAAAGTTAATCTGCCGAGTGACCGTGTCTAAGACCAAGCGGGTAATGAGGCCCCACTCCTCGCCTGCGCGATTGCTGACAATCCACTGATCGCTCCCCATAACGTGCCTCCTGCAGCGGAGCTGCTGCGTATGATGTAATGTAATTGGGATCTGCTCACCACAATCCGATGGTTCAGGAGATTGTGATGGATGAGAGATGGCGGAAGCTGAGGTGTTATGCCTTCAGCTGTCCGCGCGGATTCTTCGGTTGAGGCTGCCCGTATTCGTAGACATACGAAGGCAGAGACTGACTCCCGACCGCATTGAGAACGACATGCAGGGCCTTACGACTCCTCAATGACCCGACAGCCCGCCTGACAACATCATGCGGCGTGGAGTTTGCGCGTACCACGAGCAGCAGCACATCGGCATGTCCTTCAAGGACATTCATCGTCGCCTGAGGCAGAATCGGAGGCGTATTGAGAAGGATGTAGTCAAACCGCTTCCGCAGGCGATCAAAAAGATTGGTGAGACGATCTGTTCGCAGCACTTCAGTCGAGTTGCCGGCAGGATTTCCCACGGGCATGATCCAGCATGGCACATCGCCAAAAGTCGATACACAATCGTCCAAATCCAGAGTGCCGGCCAGATACTCAACTAACCCTCCCTCAGGACTCGTCTCCATAAACTTATCCAACCCAGGACACTTCATATCGCAATCCAAGAGCAGAACACGCTTCCCCAAATCGCGCGCCAGGGTATAGCCGAGATTGATGACGGTCGTCGTCTTTCCTTCACCCTTAATGGCGCTGCTTACCGCGACCACCGTTGATTGCCTCTCTGCTCCCAATAAAAACAGCCGTGTCGCCGCGACTCGATACTGTTCAGACACAATTGCATTCGGCATCCATTTGACGACAAAACTGCGATCGAAGGTGTGGCCATTCGATCCGTTGAGGGCCAGATCTCCGGCCTGAATCGGCACGAGACCCGCGGATTCTTGCGGTGATCTCCCCCCGAATCCGAAGTTGTATACGGGGAAAAACCGCCTCCAATTCGAATAGGCATAATCCAACGAAAAATCCGGAATCGCAGCCAGAAGTTGGGGACCGAACATGAGTTCGACATCCTCGGGACGACGGAATTGGGGATTCAGCTGTTCGAGCAACACCGCCATCCCGACTCCCAGCGCGCACCCCAAAAGCAATCCGAGCATCATGACGCGCGGTTGATTGGGCTTTTCAGGCACCCGCGGAAACTTCGGGCGTTCCAGGATTTTGAGTTGCGCCCCCTTCTGCCGCTTCTCAAGATTTTCCGCCACGGATGCGTGCAATCGCTTATCCAGCAACGATTGATAACTGCCTTTGAGATTCTCGTAATCCCGCATCAAGGTGAGCAAACTTTGCTCGATCGCTGGGGCGGTTTCCACTCTGGAGTCGTACTCCTGTTTCTCCGCACGAAGCGTTTGCCGCCGCTCCTTCAGCAGCGCGAGTTCGCTTTTCAACTCACTTCGCTGCTTTTTCAAATCCTGAAAATACTGGTCCTTGGTTTCTTCGCCGGATCCAGCGGACTCAGGTCCGTACTGTTTCCGGATCCGTTGTTCGATCTGCTTGATCTCTTCTTTCGTTATCGCCACCTCAGGGTACCCATCCCAGAATTCAGCCTCCAATTGCGCCAGCTTATTCTTCAGTTCGTTCAAACGGGCAAAGGATGGATTCGGCTGGACCGGTCCATTGACCAATGCGGGAATCGTCACACCGAATTCCAGATACTTCTGAATGGCATTTTCCACCAACGCGAGTCGATCGCTCTGGCGATGAATACTCTCGTTGACGACCTTGACGTCATCGTGCAAACGATCCAGCGCACGCAAGTTCGCCTCGATTTGTTGTGGGAGCTGTCCGACATGTTGCGATTTGAATCGACTGATCTCTTCTTCCTTCTTGTCGAGCTGCGCCCGGGTCCGATTGACTTCATTATCGAGGAACTCCGTCGTGCCTTCAGCGGCTTGCGTGCGATCTTTCATGTCCTCTTCGATCAACATCGAAGAAATTTTCGCAATCACATTCATGGCCGTAGCCGGATCCTCATGCGCAAAGGAGATCGTAAACGCCCCAATGGTGTTCTGGCCCGGCACACTTCCCTTGCTCACCGTAGTGACTTCCAACGCCGCGTTCATGGCAAGCACCGCCCAATCCGGCCCGAACTGTTCTACCTGGGCAGGATAGAGATTCAGTTCCTTCCGAATCTTGTCGAGGCGCAGCCGATCCCGGACCTGAGTTTCGATCACAAAAATCCGGCGGTCGAAATTACTATTCCCTTCCGCATTGGCCTGGACATAGTTTTCAGGAATCTTCTGATCCTCCAGAAGGATGAGCGTATCGGAGCGATACACCTTGGTCGCCACCTTGCAATAGACCATGGCCGCCCCCAAGGAGACGAGCACCGCTCCCAAAAGAATCCATTTCCGGCGCAGGACCATGCCCCAATATTCGCTAAACAGATTTGCGGCGGTATTGCTGTTTTGCGACATGACGTTCGTTTGCCCCATAGTTTCCACCCTGCCTGTTACGGTCACCCTATTCATCGGTTGCCTTTCGGATCCGGCGGTCCTTCATGCGATTGTGATCCCCATCATCTGCCGGACGTCACATGGACACACCTTCGGTCCCCCTACCGGCCAGGGCCCGAATACGCCGGCTCGTCTTCTATCCACTCCGTACCCAGGACGCCCGGGTCTTCGACTTTCTCCGGCGGACGGAAGTCTGTGACCAACTCTCGCAAACGCTCAATCGCTTTTTCTGAATTGTTGAGGTACGCAGCTGCTTCCATAGCCATCATCATGCCCGAGACTCTACTCACGTCGGTCGCACTCACCCGTCGAATGCGCAGAACTTTGCTTAGTGCCGACCGTTCGGCGGTCTCATCCATGCCGACCAGTTCCTCATAGAGCTTTTCGCCGGGACGGAGACCGACAAAACGAATCGGAATCTCCCGTCCAGGAACAAACCCGGACAAGCGAATCAAATTCCTGGCAAGATCTAAAACCTTAATCTGCTCACCCATATCCAGCACATAGGTGGCACCCTGCTCTCCCAACGTGGCCGCTTGCAGCACGAGATGAACGGCTTCCGGAATGAGCATGAAGTACCGACGAATGTCGGGGTGCGTGACCGTCACCGGGCCGCCGGCCTGGATTTGTTCCTGGAAGCGAAGCAGCACACTACCGTTACTGCCCAGCACGTTGCCGAAACGCACGGTGAGATATCGCGTCGCACTCCGCTCCGCCATGTCCTGCACGATCAACTCGGCGGCGCGTTTTGTGGCCCCCATCACGCTGGACGGATTCACCGCCTTGTCGGTGGAAATCAAGACAAAGCGCTCCACACCGCAGCGATCCGCCGTCTCGGCGGTGATACGGGTGCCGATGCAGTTATTCTTCAAGGCTTCCGCTGGATTGAGTTCAACTAACGGAACGTGTTTGTGCGCTGCCGCATGAAACACAATCGCGGGCCGATACCGGGTCATCGTTTCCATCAGTCGGCGGCGATCCGTCACATCGCCAAGCACAGGATGGACGATCGTGGACACGCCCTGATCTTCCAATTCCTTGGCGATCATATACAGACTGTTTTCGTGACGCTCATATAACACCACCGACTCCGGCCTCATGGATGCGATCTGACGCGACAGCTCCGAACCGATCGAGCCTCCGGCACCGGTAATGAGCACGCGGCGGCCGGCCACCATTTCCACCATGGCATCCGTCTTCATATGAACCGGCGCCCGCGCCAGAAGATCCTCCACGGCGACATTCCTGATCTGACTGACGGCGCTCCGGTCCCCGAGGAAATCATGCATACTCGGCAACATTTCGACCGAGACCCGGAATGGGCCGAGGTCGGCCATGATCTGACGCAATACATCCGGTGTGACCTGCGGGAGCGCCAAGATCACCTCATCCGGGCGTTCCACCGAGAGAATGCGGGCAAGATCTTCACGCGCTCCCAGCACCTTGACGCCATGAATTCTCTTGAATCGAAGCGAGGCGTGATCATCGATAAATCCGATCGGCTGGTACCGGGAGTTGGGATTGAGCTTCATTTCCCGTACCACCCGTTCGCCCCGATCTCCGGCGCCGATAATGAGCACGCTCTTTTTCGGACGATAAATCACCGCTTCGCGCAAGATCCGCCGAGGCAGGCGGATCCCCGCAGAAAACCCGATCAACAGCATGGCATCAATGATGAAGATCGACCGCGGATATTCCCTGATACCCATGCCCCATCGCGTCCAGGCATAGAGCACCACGGTACTGCTGGCCACCCCGACCACGATGTTTCTCAAATCCCAGAGACTGGTATATCGCCACAGGCCTTCATTCAAACGAAACACCATGAAGGCTGCAGTACGGACAATCAGCACCCAAGGCAGGACGAGAAGAAAGGTCCCCCATTCCTGGTCTGGAATCCGGCCGTCAAAACGCAGCCAGAAGGCGAGGTAGTTAGCCAGGCTCATCAGGATCAGATCGAGGAGAACAATGAGGGTGCGGCGCCATCTCAGAATGAATGCGATACACCGAGGGCCGAAGTCGGTCGGCTGAGACGGCCTGGTCACTTGAAGATCAGGCAGTTCACAGACGACCACAGGAATCTTTAATAAGCACAGCAGCGTCTGCACGACAATTGCGAGATCGAGCAGCGTGGACGCATGCCGAACATAGAACTTGGCTAGCCTGATCTTCTCGGGCAGAACGACGTTGACGTATTCTTCTTCGGGACTTGCAGCCGCGGCCAGCACCGCCGCTTCATCGATGTACTTCAACGACGCAAGATCGGTCAGGCCAGGGCGGACTGCCAGGACATCTGCATAGGCTTCCGGAAACATCTCGACATATCGCGGAACCTCGGGTCTTGGACCCACCAGGCTCATGTCGCCAATCAGGATGTTCCAGAGTTGTGGCAATTCATCGATTTTGTATTTACGCAAGACGGCGCCGACCCTTGTGACACGAGCATCCTGCCCGATCGTCAGTTGCCCTCCCCGTGTGGAGGCATCCGTGGTCATCGTGCGAAACTTGAAAATCGAAAACGGCCGGCGGTCCCGTCCGACGCGAGTCTGAGCGAAGAACACCGGCCCGGGCGAGTCAAGCTTGATCATGACCGCCGCCACAACCCACAACGGCAACGTGAGGACCAATCCGATCAATGCACCGGCGATATCAATTGCGCGTTTCATCATGCCCTGCCCTTGAGAATCAGTTCACGCACTGCCTGAATCGTGCGATGCACGTCCTCCTCCGACATTTTTGAATACAACGGCAGTGAGACCATCCGGTCAAAGGCCTGTGACGCGACGGGAAAGTCGGCGCGGCTGTAGTGGCCTGTCTCGCGATAGTACGGATGGAGATGGAGAGGAATGAAATGAACACTGCACCCGATCTGCTTCTGCTGAAGACCTTCGATGAAGGCTTGCCGGCTGATGCGCAGCCGGTCCAGGTCTAACTGAATCACATAGAGATGCCAGGCATGCTGCACATCATCATGGATCATCAACGGAGTGATCTCGGGCAGATCCCGGAACCCCTCCGCGTACAGGGCGGCATACCGTTCCCGTGTTTTCCAGAATCGTTCAGCTTTGTGAAGCTGTGTCAGGCCCAAGGCCGCCGCCATGTCGGTCAGATTATATTTAAAGCCCGGCGCGACAATGTCGTAATACCAGGAGCCTTGATTCGTATACCGCTTCCAGGCATCCCGACTCAGTCCGTGCAAACTCATGCGCCGGATACGGTCCGCCTGGTCCGGATCGTCCGTCGTGACCATGCCGCCTTCACCGGTGGTGATATTTTTCGTCGCATAGAAGGAAAAGCAGGTGTAATCGCCGATACTGCCGATCGCCTTGCCTTTATAGGAGGCCGGGAATGCATGAGCGGCGTCTTCAATGACTCGCAGATCGTGACGACGGGCAATCTCCAGGATTCTCGCCATTTCGCAGGGCTGACCCGCAAAATGCACCGGAATCACGGCCTTGGTTCTGGGCGTGATGGCACGTTCGATCAACTCCGGATCCATGTTTAAGGTGGTCGGCAGGCAGTCGATCAGAACAGGCTTGGCTTTGAAATAGGTAACGACTTCCGCCGTGGCGGCAAAGGTCATCGTAGGGACAAGCACTTCGTCCCCTTCTTGTAGACCGATTGCCTCCAACGCCAGATGCAGCGCCGCTGTACAGGAGTTCAAGGCCACCGCGTACCGTGCGCCCACCTTGGCGGCAAACTCCTGCTCAAATTGCCTGGCTTTTGCGCCGGTCGTGAGCCAACCGGAACGCATGACGCTGACGACTGCGTCGATGTCCTCGTCGTCAATCTCTGGGACATGAAAGGGAAGATAGTCGGCCATGGTATATGTCCTCTCAAACAACTGGAGAATCACAGGAGCGAATACACAATCGAGATGGCCTGCGCTCAGGCAGAACGCAGATGGTTCGAGCGGTCGGCAGAATCCATGAACGAAGACGCGAAGATTAGAACGATGCGGAAAGCACCCTCAGGCAAAGCCGCGGAAGGAGTAACGCACAGACTCCGAGAAG
>DAONAB010000139.1:6762-8128 GCA_035400805.1 Nitrospira sp.
CCACTGGCGATGCCGACGTGATTGCCGATGATGATCCCGTACGCGCGAATACCGTTGGCGATCATGAGTGCGACGGCACAAAAGATCAGAAAGAGAACGCGTCGGGCCGGCTGCCGATAGGTCAACGTCGCAAACGCATAGGCCAGTGAGAGCCCCGGCAGTAAATACCTCAGTCCACCGCAATCAGGTGCCACTTCCCACACGGCCGGACCGACCGTAATGAACCGGTCCCGATAGAGATAGGAGATACCCGACAGATCCAGGCCGCGGAGAATGAGCCAGGCGGTGACGTCCTGAAGCCACGGTTCGAGGGAGGTCCCCACGGGAAGCAAAAACACGAGAAACCCGAGCGGCCAGGCGAGCGCGCGAACCATCTCCGTTCCATACACCGTCCACACCAGACCGGGCAGGGATGCGACCACCGCCGCCTGCTGAATCCACACGACGTCGGCAGATTGCCCCATCGCCCAGGCACTTCCGATTCCAAAGAGTGCGATCATTCCCCGCGCAGTCGGCACGGGCGCCAAGGAGATCAGACGACGGCGAGACGACCAGACAAGATACCCGACGACCGGCAAGACCAAGAACCCGTGCGCAAAGGTGCGAGAATTTCCCCAGACATCAATCATCGATTGAACGGTCGGCCAGAAGAGAGCCGCGACCGTCAAGGAGGCAGCGCAGAGAATCATTCCTGCCGTCTGCAAGTCCGACCATGGGGAAGGGGCCGTCGATGCAGGCCCGGGCACGTCTCGATTGGCTGTGTTCATAGCTGTAGGGGACGCAGAGTCGGAGAACCCCATCTCACCGCAGAAGCGACTCCCGACCTGAGCCGGCCTGAAGGCAAACCAGCTTCCTGCTCGCAAAACAGACGACCGGCTTGTTGCCACCGGCTGATATTTTCCTGAACGCGTTGAAGAGAGAGGGAGGCTCTTCGTGAGAGGAAAGACTAGCCGGAGAGAGGGGCCACTCGCGCAATTCGATCACGCGAGTGGCTCACCCGTGGAACCAGTGATCTCTACTCTTCCACTCGCTTCGCCCGCCAGACCACGAAGGCCAAGAAACCGAGGCCGAAGGCCAGCAGGGTTTCCGGACCGGGAACACTGCCGCCGGTTCCCGGCCTTGGAGTCCACCCGCCGATGATGCCGATAATGAAGTTATACAAGTCTCCCATGTGTCCCATAACCATTGATCTCCCCCCTTCCTTAAGATGACTACTGAACACACCAGAACCTATCGCCTTCCGACTGCCCAAGACACTCCATGCTCTTCAGCATCGTGAGATTGCATACAGAACAGGACATCATTGGACTGTTCACTTTGAGGTGGCGCATTGTCTCGCCTTGCCATATTCACGTCAAGCAAATTA
>DAONAB010000140.1:0-8103 GCA_035400805.1 Nitrospira sp.
CGATCGTCCCGATGTTCACGTGGGGCTTTCGTCGCTCAAATTTCGCCTTCGCCATGATTCACTCCTTTTCTCAGAACTCTGTTTTCCCAGAACCCTACCGTATATTCAGGTCACCCTCAGGCACAGACAGGCACTCTATCCAGACAAGCCTGCTATGGAGCCCACGACGCGAATCGAACGCGTGACCTCGTCCTTACCAAGGACGTGCTCTGCCAACTGAGCTACGTGGGCCCTGAACTCACAGTCTTAGTCCGCCCTCACACGCTCTGTCCGCACCCGCGGTCGAGCACGCTGGATTTGGAGCGGGCGATGGGATTTGAACCCACGACAGCCAGCTTGGAAGGCTGGAACTCTACCACTGAGCTACGCCCGCCCACGGCGAACCTACCAACACGTCAACGCTTTGCAGGGAAGGCCGCATATTCTGGCCCTCAATTACCCTGCACCAGTCATCATATTTTCAATCCGCGAGGCCCCTCACGGATTGAGCCGACTGAGTTTGGTGGGCAGGCAAGGATTCGAACCTTGGAAGCCATAAGGCAGCAGATTTACAGTCTGCCCCCTTTGTCCACTTGGGTACCTGCCCGCGAGAGACCTATTTCCAAACGTCAGCGCGCAAAAAAAAATCGAGTCCATGAAACGAACACCAGAGCGTTTCATTTTCTGGATCAGAGAATGAAGTAAGCCTCACCATGCACAGCTCTCCAGCAAAATGACAGGGCTGGAGCGCTGATAACATGAGGGCAATCTGGCTTCGAAAGCAGCCGATTTTATTTGCGACGCGTTCTATTGTCAAGGGGGTATGTTCTATGCAGGAACAATTCTATTGCCGCACTGATTCCGCGCAGGCTCCACGCGCACTGGGAACGGGCCGCGGACGTTCAAGCACCTGCGCGGCTTGTCGAATAATGTCCGGCTGGCTCCCGAGTACATCCTTCATGAGCCGGAGGAGCTCTTGAGGCGACAAGCGAAACTCGGGCGCCAGAAATCGCTTGCGAGCCATACGGTTCTCACTCGGATCCTCAGGCTCGTAATACCCAATCAATGCCGCGTCCTGTTCTGCCTGATTGAGCCGAGCTATCCAACCAGATGTCTTGGCAGATTCCCGAGCGTTGCGCCGCGGCTTTGTATCGACCTCCAACTGAGTCCATACGGCCCACCCGATAAACACTGCCCAGGTTTCATTGAGAACTTCCCATGATTCCGTCTCACTCAGAAATCGCTCTTCCTTGAGCGCCTTTTTCTGAAGGACCGGCGTGATCAGCACCTGTTGATACCGGCAACGCTGCTGCTCACGGGCAAACGCCATCAACGAGGCATGCGCCTCCGACGGTGCAGACTCCTGCTCAAGAAAGTCCATATAGACATGGAAGAGCTCGTGATAGAGCGTTTCGAGTTCCTTATGCGTGAGTCGCCCCAACGGACGTAACGTGCGGCCTGCCGCATTCAGCGACAACGATCGATCCAGCACCATGCGATGCTCCGCCGGGTGATACTCCGCGGCGAACGCGTGCAGATCTTCAAATTCGAATGTGACAAAGTTCGCCGGCACCTGCTCGAGAAATTGAGTGGGCAGCCTGAGAGTTTTCGCTTCCGCCACTAAGGCCTGCCACAGGCGTGAGGAATCGGGCTGGGTTGCCGAAGTCTCCGCAAGGGCCGGCGCACTAAGGAACAGCCCTAGCAGCACCCCGGCTGCCATGACGGCAGCGATGCCCTGCACACGACCGAAATATGGGCGCACAAACCGCACGCTTGCCTCGAATGAGATACCATCGCGGAACATTCTTCGGAATCAGGCCGCGAGGGTCCTAGACGTAACGGTCATGATCGTGGCCCCAATCGTGACCGTGCCCTTCCTCAACCAGCGCGAGCGACTCGAATAAACGAGGAGACACGTGATCAAGAAACCGAGAGGGTTTGGACAACAACATGCCCGAACTCCTGTCGTAGACATTGATCGGATAGGTCAAAAACAAATAGCGCTTCGCCCGCGTGACGGCGACATACAACAATCGCCGTTCCTCTTCCAGGTCCTCATCGGTATTGAACGAAAACACCGACGGAAATTTTCCATCGACGACCCACAGCAGAAACACACATTGCCACTCCAGCCCTTTCGCGGAATGAATCGTGGACAGCACCACCTGCTCATCGTCCGATCCTGAAGGTTCCACTCCAACTGCACTGCCATCCGGCGGGGCCAGCGCCAAGTCCGCCAGAAATTCAGTGAGGCCGGGATAACTTTCCGCAATCGTATGCAAATGGTCGAGGTCTCGAATCCGCTTGGGATAGTCGTCATGGTGGTCTTTGAGAATCGGCAGGTAATACTCATACACGCGGTTGACCTGTTCGGTCGGGCTCAAATCGTCGCTTTTCGAAAGATTCTCGAGCACCACCGCCAGTTCCTTCAATCCCTTCCCCGAACGTCCGCCGCTGTCTCGCAGCACCTGATACGGATCATTCACCCGCACCATGGCGGCGACGAGATCCTGCGCTTTTTTGGGACCGACACCCTCGACCAGCATGAGCACGCGGTGCCAACTCACCGCATCGTGCGGATTCACCACCACGCGGAGATGGGCCAACAAATCCTTCACATGCGCCGCCTCGATGAACTTGATACCCCCGCGCTTCACAAACGGCAATCCACAGCGAGACAACTCGATTTCTAAATCGAAGGAGTGAAAGCTGGATCGAAACAGTACCGCAATCTCACTTAACGGGACGCCTTCCTCCCGCAACTCCAGAATCTTTTGCGCCACGAATCGCGACTGGGCATTCTCCCCGGCCGCCTCAACCAGCGCCGGCAACGGTCCGTCCAGCTTCCGCGTGAATAGATGCTTCGTATATTTCTCCGGCGCCTCCTGAATAATCTCGTTCGCCAGACTGAGGATCGGCTGCGTGCTGCGATAGTTTTCCTCCAGCTTATAAATGGTCGCGCCGGGAAACCAGGAGGGGAATTCCATGATGTTACGGAACGTCGCGCCGCGAAAGGCGTAGATCGATTGAGAATCGTCCCCTACAACCATGACGTTGTCATGGGTTGCAGCCAGCTTCCGGATGAGTTCCGCCTGCAGCCGGTTCGTATCCTGATACTCATCCACCAAGATGTAGCGGAACTGCCGTGAAATCGCCTGTCGAGTCGGCTCATCCTTCGTCATGAGATCGCGCAACAAGACGAGCAGGTCATCATAGTCGAGCAGTTGACGCTGTCGCTTGGCCAGCTGATAGGCGCGTTGCAATTTGCCGAGGGCTTCCAGGTGATCGGCAAAGTGCGAAAACTCGTCGAGCACAATTTCTTCCAGCCCGCGCAAGGTGTTTTCACACTTGCTGTAAATTTCCGCGATAGTCCCCTTCCGCGGGAACCGCTTATCTTTCTCGTTGAGCCCGAGCTGCGCGCGCAAGAGGGCAATGAGATCCTCGGCATCACCGCGATCCATGATGGTAAAACTTGGTTCGATCCCAAGCACCCGACCGTGGCGACGCAGCAGCATGTTCGCCACGGAATGAAACGTGCCGCCGCATACCCGTTGGCTGCGCGAGCCGATCAATGCACCCACGCGCTCAAGCATTTCTTCTGCAGACTTGCGAGTGAAGGTCAGCAGCAGAATCTGGGAAGGATCCACCCCGGAGTCAATCAAATAGGCGACACGATGGACGAGAGTCCGCGTCTTTCCGCTCCCTGCACCGGCAATGACAAGCGCCGGGCCATCCGCTGCCGTCACCGCTGCATACTGCTGCGGATTCAGCTCTTTGGCATAATCCAGCGAAAACTTCCGGACACTATCCTGATCCGGAGTGCGCTTCAAAATGTAGGGCTTGGTGTCTCGATCCATGTTGGCATCCGGTTGGGCGGTGAGGCTCATGACGGGAGCGGTCGCGCTGTATAACATACCATCCCGTACCTTGCAACGACAGCGCGGCTGCTCACCGTCGAGATCCAGCCGACTGAGATCAGCACTTGGAGCTTCATAGTGAGTTGTATATAATGCCCGACCAGCAGGGGACCGTTATGTCGACAAAATCACATTCGTTCGCTCAGCAAATGCGTACCGTGGCGGAACTGATGCTCGCCGTGTCGGGCGAATCCGTTTCAGTCATCAAGCGGGCGGCTCCGGAACAGGCCTTAAAACTCAAGCGCCAGGACGAATGGGGCATTTATCTCGAATTTTTACGGGCGATGTTCAATTTGACCGATCGGGTATCGGCGCTCCACATCCCGCTCAAGGAACAACCGCAATTCATGGACGAACTGACCGATACGGTCATTGATCAACTCAAGAAAGTCCTGGAACCGGCATTCGGCGCCGGCGACGATCAGATGGAAATCGTCATGACGATCGGGGCTGCGGTGGCCGAAAGCCGTCAAACGTACGAACGCTATCGGTTCCTGGTCACGGAAGACAGCCCCGCAAAGAACGACTTGTACCGAGATTTCAGCGACCGGGTGGCCCGTGCGGTCAACTCGCCGGGAAATCCAAAGGTAGTTGCCGCAGCCACCCTCTGTATCGCCGCCGTGATTCCCGCCCTGCTCGGAATCTTTGAAGGGCAGACTCCGCCAGTTTCTGCAGACGTCTCAGCCAACTCCAACCCAAGCGCTGCGAGCAGCAGCCCACGGGGCGCCACCGGGGCCGATATTAAGCTTGTCAGCGTGATGTCGAGCATCAAGGGCGAAGAGGTGGAGACGCGCTGGGGACTCCATCCCCGTTTCCGTCAAGACTTGACCCAGGAGGAGGCGAAACAACTGACGGCCACTATGAATCGAGTCGCAAAGATTCTCGGAGAGCGCTACGCCACCGTCGCCTTTTCTGACCAATGGGCATCCTGGCATAAGGCCGGACACGCCTGACACAGCATTCCGGAAGCGGGACCATACCGGCCCTTCCTCACCCATCGATCACATTTCACGGAGGCGTCGTGCAAGCACCTGATCACATCCAGCCCCCTCAGGATATGGTTCCGCAAAGCCTGCATCGACTCGGCGAACTGGCCCGCAATTTATGGTGGAGCTGGAACCAACCGGCACGGCAGCTATTTGAGTCCATCGATCCAACCTTGTGGTTCCTGACCCACCATAATCCCGTTCAGCTGCTCGCCGGCGTGAAGCCGGAACGATTCGCCACGCTGGCCAGCGACCCGACTTTCTCGCGGCAGTACTCCGCCGTCCTGCGCAGCTTCGACGAATACATGAGCAGCAAGAACACATGGGCGGCCACGGAGTTCCCCGCGCTCCAGAATTCTCCGATTGCCTATTTTTCTGCGGAGTTCGGACTTCACATTTCGATTCCCATTTACAGCGGCGGTCTCGGCATCCTGGCCGGCGATCATTGCAAGGAAGCGAGTGACTTAGGCATTCCGCTCGTAGGGATTGGGTTCATGTATCCACAAGGATACTTCAAACAGCGGATCAATCCCGAAGGATGGCAGGAAGCGACCTATGTGCCTTTCAATCGGTTCGATTCGCCAATTCACCAGGCGATGACTCCAGCCGGCAGTCCTTGCACCATCAAAGTTGAAATCGGCCACCGCCAGGTCACCGTCCTTGTCTGGCAGGTCCGCAACGGACGGATGTCCCTCTACCTCATTGATACCGATGTGCCTGAAAACACCCCTGAAGATCGGGCGCTTTCGGCGAGACTGTATGGTGGTGACCAGGAAACCAGGCTGTGCCAAGAATTTCTTCTGGGCATCGGCGGCGTACGTATCCTGCGCGCCCTCGGCATCACTCCCGCAGTCTGGCATTGCAATGAAGGCCACTCCGCCTTCCTCACGGTAGAACGGATCCGTGAGTTCGTGACCACGGGGCACAGCCATGCCGAAGCTAGCGATCTGGTCCGGCAAAGCACCGTGTTCACGACGCATACGCCCGTCCCTGCCGGCCACGATATCTTTCCCTTCCACCTGATGGACCGGTACTTCCACAATTACTGGGGGCAGCTCGGACTATCCCGTGAAGAGTTTTTGCGGCTTGGAGAAACACCTGAAAGCGCCGGCCACGGCTTTAACATGACTGCGCTCGCCATGCGGCTGTCGGCCCACGTCAATGGAGTGAGCCGTGAGCACGGACGCGTCTCTCGTCAAATGTGGCAACACCTGTGGCCCGGTCTGGCGCAGGATCTCGTTCCCATCCGGAGCCTCACCAACGGCATTCACGCGCCGACCTGGATCTCGCCGGAATCAAATTCCCTGTATGCCAAATACCTCAGTCCTGACTGGGCGGAACGAATCGATGACCCCACCATCTGGCAACGGGTCACAGACCTGCCTGATGACGCGCTATGGGCGGTTCGGCAAACCACCAGGCGCAAGCTCATGCGATTCATTCGTGAACGCGCGCGGGATGGATGGATTCGCGGACATCTCCAACCGATGCAAGCGATTGCCAGAGGGACACTCTTGGATCCGGAGGCTCTCACTATCGGCTTTGCCAGGCGGTTCGCCACGTATAAACGCGCGACGCTACTCTTCCGTGACCTGGAACGTCTCAAGCAATTGCTTCATAACCGCTGGCGGCCAGTCCAAATTGTGTTTGCGGGAAAGGCCCACCCAGCCGACGAACCAGGCCGGTACTTTATTCACGAAGTCCTGAACTTCTGTAACGATCACAAGCTCGGCGGGCATATCGCGTTTCTCGAAGACTATGACATGCACATGGCCAAGTACCTGGTTCAAGGCGTCGATGTCTGGCTCAACACGCCTCGCGCACCGTTGGAGGCGAGTGGCACCAGTGGTCAAAAAGCGGCGCTGAACGGCGTGATTAACCTCAGCGTGCTGGATGGGTGGTGGCAAGAAGGCTACAACGGTGCCAATGGATGGGGCATTCAACCCCTCCCCGAAGGGACTGACACCCAAGCACAAGACGCGCATGATGCCGAACAACTTTTTCGCCTGCTAGAACAAGAAGTCGTGCCATTGTTCTATCAGCGTGATCTCGATGGCATTCCACGCGGATGGCTTCACATTGTCAAAGAGAGCATTAAAACCGTTGCCCCCCGTTTCTGTACGAAACGGATGGTCAAGGAATACATGCGCCAGTTGTATGCACCGGCAACGGCGCGTACTCCGAACAAATGGTAGCATAATCGGCATGTGGTCTACTTATACGCGAGGATGCCGCGCCTCCGCCTGGGCATTTCCTGCAGGACTTCTGTTAGTCGTCTCGCTGAGCGCCGTGCCGGCAACGGGAGGTACCTCCACGCCCAAAGCCACGCCCCCGTCACTAGAACGGGAGGCCGTGACGTTGTATCGGTCGGCGGAATATAGCCGTGTCATAGACCTCTTTCAGCACCCGCCCGCGGGCCAGGAGCCAGGCCTGGGGACCATTCGTTACGCCATCCTCAGTTACGTGAAGATGGGTAAACCTGAAGAGGCGTGGAAACTTTATCCCAAAATGACTGCGGGGGATCGTCCGGATGACCCAGCGTTATTACGGGAAGTCGCACGCGCATTTATCGTGGCGCGAGTCCGTGACCCTCAAGAACATATTCGCATCGCCGCGTATACCGCGCTGGCAGAGATGGGCGAGAGCGATACCTTGCCGCTTCTTGAAGACGGACTATTGGATTCGTCGGCACTTGTTCGCGCCAGGGCCGCAGAAGCCATTGGGCGAAGCGGACTGGCAGGACGTTCGGCAGCGCTCAAACGCGCGCTTCGTGATGAAGCGCCCGGTGTGCGTATTGCCGCCATTAATGCGCTTAGCGATGCCAAGGTGGCAGGCATTGCCGATCAACTGACCGAAATTGCCCGGATTGATGAGGGGCCAGAATCCATCTTTGCTTTTGCAGGCCTGTACAAACTCGGCCGTACGGATGTGTTAACGGATATTTCCAGTGCCGTCACCCTCCCCGACCCCGAGGTACGCATGGCGGCCTTGGGTGTGTTGGGACGTTTGCGGCGCCCGGCCAGCCTGTCGATCCTGAGTCAGGCCGTGTATGATCCTCATCCTGCCGTACGGGCCTTTGCCGCAGGAGCCTTGGGAGAATTCGGCAGTGTCGAAGGAATTGCGCCACTGACTCACGCCCTGGGAGATGAAGATCCGCGAGTCCGCAGCGTTGCCGCCTCTAGTCTCGGCCGCCTGGGAGTTGCGGAGTCACGAAGCGTCGT
>DAONAB010000141.1:0-8063 GCA_035400805.1 Nitrospira sp.
TCGTGATTCCGAAGCCGGAGCAGGTCGGCGGCGCGACGGTGAGGTCGAGCACGTTCCGAAATGAGGGTTGAAAGTTGATGGTGACGTCGGCGTTGGCAGCCAGATATGCGGTTGCGTCTTGCGTCGACCCGTCGGGGAGTTCGACATCGATCGCACTGAGGAGGGCAGGTAAGGTTCTTCCACGCAGCAAGTGGATGTCGTACTCTCGACTGCGTTTCCATTTGATCCCGGTAATCGGCATGGGGGCGTAGATCGTCTAGGGCGATAGTTGTACCGCTGGATTGATGAAACACCTCGCCTCGCACCGCGAGGCTACACAGGGACGCAACCGCTCCTGCAGGAGGAGCCGAACGTACTCCGCTCGTGAATGACTGTCAAATTTCTCTCCGTGGAAAATACGTGCATTGCGATGCCGGAGTCTTCACCGTCCCATGCTATGCGAGCACCGCCGTCTTCCCCCGTCGCCGTCGGCGGGCCGGGGCCTGGCCGGCGGCGCCGAAGGGAGCCACCCGGGCCAACACCGCCGCCGAGAGCACATAGCCCGGCTTAGGTCGCTCCGGTGGCCGAGTCGGATCAATCAGGAGCGTTTCATAAGCAATCGGCGTGGCGAGCCCGGCGTCATCGTCCACCGCGAGATCGTCAGCCGCGACCGTGAGGCCACCCTGGAGCGGGACAAACGCCGGTTGCGCCAACTGCTCGTCCTCGCGCAAATCTTCATACTGCGCCAGCGCGAAGGGCTCGTGGACCGGCGTCGTGCGCCAGGGCTGTGCGCCCGCGCGATCGGTGAGCGAGACCGTCACCATCGTGGGGCCGCCCACCAGCGGCGCCGTGCCCAACTTCGTGAGTGGTCGGTTCAACGGCGCGATCCGCTCCCGTAGCGTCAGCTCCGCCCAGGGATGCACGCGCAGGCCGTTGGCCGGAGGGGCCGTCTCCCGGAACGTCACCACCGGGCTGCTGTTGCGGGGCACGGCGCTACTCCAATTGCGCCGGTCCGCCAGGGCCGCGGCGATCAGCCCCACCACATCGACCGCCGCGGGCAGCGGGGGCGCCGTCCGGCTGCCGAATGTCCGTGAGAAGGACACCGAGACCGAGAAGAACAGGAGCTTGATCTTGGCCTTGCCCGCCACCTGCCAGGGCGTCGGCCCCGCCAACCGTCCCTTGAACGAGATCCCCATCAGCAGACGGCCGTGATACCGCAGCGCCAAAGCGGCGCCGACGTCCACCTCAAACGCCAAGGGAGCCAACTGAAGAATCGCATCGAAGCCGAGCATCCCGTCGAAGCTGAAGCCGCCGCCGGCCGCATGCAAGTCCACCCGGGCGCCGAACTGCACCGTGTTGGAGGTGACCGCCAGATAGGCCTGGCAGCGTAACTGGAGCGAGTCCCCATCGGCCAGCTGGAGCGCCAGCCGCTGTAAGGCGGGCAATCCCGGTGGCGGCGCAAACCGCGGATGGAATCCGCCGATGGCCAAGACGAACTGTGGCTGACGCCCCCAGCCCGCGCGGAGCGCCATGTCGCCGGTCAGGGGGAATTGCAGAATCTTCGAATCATACAAGGTCGCATCCAACGACACCGTCTCGGCCGAAACATCCAACACACCCAGCGCATCCATCCGGATCTGCACGAGCGGATGGGCTTGGCTCGGTAACAGCACTTGCAGACGTCCTAAGACCACCACCCGGACCGGTGAAGGGAGTTCGACCAGTAGCGCCAGGTCCAGCGTGAGCAAGGTCGGCGTGCCCCAGCGCAGTTGCACCATCGGCCCGACCACATGGCGGCCGGCCGTCGGCGGGAAGACGCGGCGCAGGTCGCTGAAGATCTGCGGGGCATTGCGGAGGGGATCAGATGGAAACAGAATGGAGTTGAGCGTGCCGGTCTTGAGCCCGTCGCGCAGCACGTCGGTACGGACGGTCCGGTGCAGCGCCACCAATCCACCGATGCCGGTGAGGGTGAAGCCCAAGCCCACGGGAATCGGCGCGAAGCCTTCGGCGGTCAAGAGAATCACGAGCGAGAAGCCCTTGCTGCCGTCGGGCAGCTTGGTGGTGAGGAGCCCTAGGGCCTTGATGGCAATGGTCTCGGCCAACTCCAGTTGGAGTATGCCGCTGTATTCAGCCCGTTGGGGATCGAAGCCCAGGAACCCGCCGCCGGTCACCCCTGCCGTCGTTATCGCCAGGCCGAGGCCGGTCGGAGGCTTGAAGCGGAGATCGACTCCCAAGTTGCCGAGTGCCGGTCCGTCACTGTCCTGTGGAAGGGCCAAGAGGGCCTCACGGCCGTAGGCCGTGACCATGCAGGCGCAGCCCAGGTTCTGCACTACCACATCGACCGGCCCGAGCGACCCGCGGATGTCGGCTCCAACCTCGCAGGCGAAGCTCGTTGCCCCTGCCCGAGGAGGCCTGTTGGTGACGGCAACCGTGACTTGGGTTACGGTAAAGGGGCCGACTCGCGTCTGTAGCGGAAGGTCGAAGGCGATAGTCGGTCTTCCACCAAACGTCAGGCCAGTCTTGCTGGACCAGGCAATCTCCGGGGAGCAGGAGAGTTCAATCGTCCGTTGCGGCAGTGTACTTTGCAGGAAGCCGTCGGCCTCGCCCAAGGACAGGACAATCTTGCAGCCCGGCTGCCCCTCCGTCCCCGCGGCCGTGAAGCGTGCGGCGAACTCAGGATCGTCGGCCGAACCATGGAGCGAGGCCTGCAGGACGAACCCGCGCAGTTCAATGCGCGAGGTGCGGGCGTTACCGAGCAGGTACCGCGGTGTTGTCCCTGCGCTCGTGATTTCGACGACGGTGTCGAGGGCCGCCTCTCCACCTATGAAACCGATATGGTTCGGAAAGCATGCGATGCTGATCAGGTCGCCGATGGCTGCGTCGACATTCCAACGCAACCGCAAGTGCTCACCGAGCGAGAGTGTCCGTCCGGTTCCTCCCCGCAGGATCGGCATGAAGACCAAGCCCGATACCGCTGGCTGATCCGTCGATGCGGCCGGGAAGACGTCGCATCCGATTTCATACAAAATCCGGTCGCTGGTGGAATAACCGTAACACCAGCGAGTTCGCAGAGCGTCCGAATTACGAAGAATGCGGTCTCGTCGCTCCGGCGGCTCGGCAACGTGGCGCCGTTGGTCGGGAACCATAAGCGCTGCGGGAACTCCGAAGGCACGCAACGTCCTGGCCGCCGCCTCCAACAGCCGTCGGTGCTCGAAGGGATGGGCGCGATCATTCCATCGGTAGGCCCGTGTCAGGGCATCCAGGGGATTTTTCACTGTCTCGAGCAACTGCTCCCACTCGATACGAATCCTGTCATAGGGCTTGCGAAACGGCCCGTTCGGCTCGGTGGGTTCGTACCGGATGATGCCCCAGAAATGCAGTCCTCCATAGGCCACGGGGTGGTACAGGCGAAGATACTCTTCCAGGAGATCATCCAGGAGGTGATCTCCTATGCTCCTCCAAAATTCTTGGTCAGCCAATGGCGCGGGCAAGTCCGCCAGGGCGGACAGTTTGAAATCGGCGAGCGCACGGACGAGCCTGGTGGCTGATCGGGCAATGTCTGCACCGTCCTCGATCCCAAGGGAGGTTTCCGGGTCGGCCTCCAAGGCGGATTCCAATCGTTCGGCCAGTTCAAGGAATTGTTCGATGGGCGCCTGAATCTGGAGCAGGTCGTTGATCTTCGCAAAGACGAGGTCGTCCAGCGTGATTCGCCATCCGTAGCGATGGAACAGGAATTCCATTCCCTCCAGGCTGGACAGCCGCGAGCGCAGCGGGTCGATGACCCGTTTCAGGGAAAGGTAGAGGGCTGTGAGTTGGTTGGTCATAAGAAGACGGATTTCCTGCCTACACTTTGGGCAATTGATCGAGCAAGGCTCTGGTCAACTGGCGGACGACCAACGCCTTGAGTTTCGTCAGGTCAATGAACCCGGCGTCGTTGAGCACGGAGATTTTGCAACTGTCGAGTTCCATCCCCTGCAGCACATCCCCGATGGCCTCGTCGGCTTGACGGAGTATCTCCGTTCCCACCGCCGGCATCAATTCGGCGCCTTTGTCGTATCCACGTTTCATGGCCTCCGGCGCGAAGATCGCCCGGAAATAGCGTCCGTGATCGTTGACCTGTTGCGCATAGTAGCGGCCGATATAGTAGGGTTCGGCCGAGACGGGAGTCGAAATGTCGATGTCGATGCGATCGGGGAAGTCGCTTTCGTGAAGGTAGGTGAGATCCAAGAGTTCGGACAACCACTGCCGCACCGCAGTCAGCTTCGCCTTATTCTCCCAGGCGCGGGCGGCATCCTCCTGCGCTTCAAGGAACTTCATCCACATTTTGAAAGGAATTTCGAAAACGAAGGCCACTTCGAACAGGGCGCTCAGCAGCGCGATCCGCGCGAGAAGCGGCACACGTTTGACGACGTGCTTGGCGACCTCTTTGGAGATGCTGTAGGTCGTCACCGGAATAGGCGGCAGCTTGAACAGTTCGACCAGCTTGCCCATGTTCCGGAGCAGACTGTAGTGGCTACCCAGCTGCTGAATCACATCGAGGTAGGACTCCCCTGTGCTCGTGCGCTGGGCGTCGAGGATGGCGCGGATCTCATCGGGCGTCAGATGAGCCACTTCTTTCCATTTTGCAATCACCGCCGCGAATTCCTCGCAACTGAGCCCGTCCTTCTCCTTCACAGGGTCGAAGGTGTGTTTCTCGACGGAGAAGAACGGTGCGAATCCGATTCGCTCCAGGGTGCGCAGCTCTTCGAGATCCGTATACGGCGAGTCGGGCTCCAAGTTCGGTAGGTTCGTGCGCTGGACCAGGGCCTCCTCCGGGATCCTGAATTTCGGGCCGAGGCGCTCTTCGGCAAACAGATCATTCTGCGCCGGTGTGGCCGGAGGATCCGCCGACTTCACTTCGTGCCAGCTTCCGTTGAACTCGAAATCGTATGCGATCGCCCGCTTGTCCTCTCGTTCCGATAAGGAGAGCTCGGAGTAGGACATGCCGCTCGGGAGCACGGCAGATGCAAAATCGGGTTCCCGTTGTCGCAACCATTCGCCGAATCCCTTTTTGCGTCGCAGCGCTTGCTGGGCATGGTGAAGGTACAGGGCGTAAGTAGGTTTGTACGTCGCGCGCGTGTGATCGATCACGGCTGCCAGTTCATCGAGGCTGAGGCGATCCAAGTAGGCTGCCAGTTCAGTGCCGGGGGTATCCGGAGAGATCCCGAGAAACGACATGAGTTCATATTCGCGTGTAAGCTGAGAGGTTCGGTCGGGATGCTCGTAGACGGTGAGGGTGTGGGTGGCGATGCCGTTCGAGGACGAGGGGTGTTCCAGCTTCACGAGATAGGCCTGCTGGTCTCGGATAGACCAGGTGATTCGGCGAAACGAGTCAGGCCCTGAGAGCAGTGTGATCGTGGCAGTGCCGGAGAGTTCGATATTCTGCTCCTTTTGGAATTCCGCCCGAATGTCCACGCCGGTTCCCGACCCGTCGCTGAAGCGCTTGGCGTTGAGGAGGGTCATGACCGCGTCGAATTTTTGTTTGTCCTTGGGGTCGGCCTCGACATCTTCGGTGTGGAAGGCCAAGGTGAACAGCCGGCCTCGCCAAAGGTCGTGATCGCCCTGATAGAAAAACAGCTGGAGCGGGAAGTACTCGTGCGCGCTGGGAGTGGCGACAAGTTTGGCCTCGGCCCACAGTTTGGCTCGCCGGCGATTCCCCGGCTCGGTGAGGGAGACTTCCTCATACACGCGATATTCGATTTTGTAGTCTGCGCCTTCGTGCGCGAGCACGTCCTTCAAGAGCCACGCGCTGTTTCGTTCGATGACGAAGACACGCAACCGGTTCGTGAGCGGAAAGCCCTGTGCGGCAAAGGTAGATCGGATGGAAGGGGGAACTCGTCTGCCGTCCAACGCATCGATCAGTGCTTCATATCGTTGGGCTTCCTCCGGCTCGGGGGCGTCGATGGGCATGGAGGCCAAGGCGAACGGCTCGGAGAAACCGGCCGGATCGGATAGTGCGCGAACAATCGCGTCTTTCCGCTCCGGGCTGTGCATGTCCCTCGGCAGAAAGCGCTGTTTCACCAGGTGGGCATGCACCTCCAGTCTGGTTTTGAACCGCATGTCCTCCATGATCGGGTGCGAGCCGAAGAACTGATAGTCCGTGGGGGCATAGACGTTAGGTTTGCCCCCCCAGAACGAATGCAAAGCGTACAGCCCTTCCCTGGACTGGCCGAAATTACACGCCCGGACCGTGACCCAGGAATCGTTTTGCAGGTGAGCCAGGATCGTCTTCCGTTTCGCTTGAAAGTCTGGGAATTTCCCGGCGAGAAAATCTTGTTGCAGGCACGCCAGCGAGAAAGCCGTGAGGTATCTGAACTCCTGCATCGCCTCGGAGGAGAGGTTGTTCAGGAGCGGCGTGATCAGACCTTGCGCAGTGCCGTGCGCCACGAGGACGACCTCCCGAATGTGTCGGACACCGCGGGTGGTCACTTCTGCATGCAGGGTCTCGACGACATCCTGGAGACTGCGCGTATCTTTTCCGATGTGATTCGGATAGAACTTGTTGAAAAATGCCCGTGCCCCCTTCCCGTAACCGTCGCTCGAGGGGACGAAGTAGAAGAGATAGTCCCTGACGCCCGTCTGTTTGGGGAGAGGGTACTCCTGTATCTTTTCGAAGAGCTGTTTTCCGATACCAACCGTCATGTCGCTACGTATGCGATGGGGTAAATCATGCCGATGGTTCACGCACGTGGCGTGCGTCGACAACCGGCTGTTCACGATACTCGCTCATTGCGAGCGCTCGGAACGTACTCCCGCCGCCTCAATCTGTCAATTGGTTATCCGGTGGATAATACGTGCATTACCTGCACGTGTCGCAAGTTGGTACGCCTGATGAAGGACGGGCTGTTTCGTTGTTGGGATGTCGAGGGGCTTGCTGGCGGTGGCAGGAGTTGAAACCGTAGGGCGACGTTGCGGCTCAGCACGATGCGCGAGCCTGTGAGGCGCCTTGAGCGTAGCTCAGCCGTAACCGTAAGCGACATTCGATTCGACAGGGGATAATCAGTGAAGTGCGTGACCCAAGCGGTGCCATGCTTGAGATGGCTCCCTGTCCGGCGCCCGCTATGGCCGGAGCGGCGGTAGGGGAATGCGGCGATGCACGAGGCTGGCCCTGTGCCGGATGCCGACACCATTGAGGTGCTGGAAGAGCCCGTTCCCAAGACGATGCCTTAGCCTGCCATTTCCTCGTCGTGCGAGGGCAAGCCCACTGTCAAATGGAAGAAGCCCCGCGGTCTCGTCCCCAAGGACAGCAAAGTGATGGTCCCGGGGCCGGAGCCGACCCAGCATCGGGGACCGACCTTCGCAAGCATGATCGCGCCTGGCAATCGGATCCTCCTCCAGCAGATGAGCGGCGACGATCCCGTCGACAGTGAACTCACCGTGCGGATTCATTTCAGAACTCTGCAGCAGATGGGATAGCCTCTCGGGTATGGCCGGAGACGTGAACGGCATCACGGGTCGGCCTGGTCATGCCGGCCTGCGTGGCCGGGAGAACTATCGATCCGCAGCTACCTGCATCCCGTACCCGCGTGCCCAGGCGATCTCGACGATTTGCTCGCTGGAATGCGCCGGTGAGATCTGCTCATTGAAAAGATCAGGATAAGAATTTCTCATGCTGTTCTGAAGGTCCGTCCAGTGATCGATGGAGACGCCGGTGAGGGCAGCCAACGACGCAAGATATTCCCCCTGGCCGCGGGCGATGTCTGCGCGGAGATTTTCGTGGGTATGCATCGCGAAGACGGTGGCCTTTTGTTTGGCCCTGAGCAGACGGCCGTCGGCGAGCGCGCCCGGCGTCGTGCTTGATGTAAATTCGGTCGTCGGATCGAGGAACTCTTTGGTGGCTCCGGATGTGCCGTTGGTGAGCTGGGTCGTGGCGTCGAACGGCGCCTTCGTCAACTCGACGGTGGCATTCGTCATACAGCCGCCGAGGGTGAGGAGCAATCCGGGAATCAGTGCAAAGCGTGTGGTGATCATATGAGGCCTCCTGGGTTCGCCCGATGTGTACACAAGTGAAGTACCACATCGAGCGCCAGGGCCGACCCTAGGAG
>DAONAB010000142.1:0-8048 GCA_035400805.1 Nitrospira sp.
TACACCGCCTCGAGGGCTCGCACAATGGCCGATCGCCACGCCACGCTGCGGCCACATGGATGCAATGCGGGCTCGCGGTCTACGTAGAGCGTCTGCCCACTGCGACAACGGCTCTGGTGGCCGCTTTTATCGACAACCTACTAGCTGTTTCCCGTCAGACTCCGCTACACTTCGCCCACACAGAGGAATCGATGCAACACCACCGCACCACCGACTATTACGCCATTCTGGAGCTGTCTGCTGACGCGACGGAAGCGGACATCCGGCGCGCCTGGCATGAACATATGCAGGTCTGGCATCCTGATCGTTTCGTGCATTCCCCCACGTTGCACAAAAAAGCCGAAGCCCGTACCCAACTCATCAATCAGGCCTATCAAACCCTCAGTGATCCGACCGCCCGCGCCCGCTACGATGCGGGAAGACTACATCCCTCCTCGCCAACGGCCCCGTCGCCACGCCCGTCTCCGGCGCCTCGCCCGCAACCGGCTGCACGCCCGCGTCAGGAGTTGCGCGGTCCCCAAATGCTGTTGAACGTCACCCGATTCGGTCATGCGAAAATCATGGTACCGGCCATCCATCTTCTGGTGGATGTGCACGAAACGCAGCCCTATACATTCAAGGGACTCATCCGGATCGCCGGAACACGAGCACAATCCCTGCCGGTCGGCGACTACGCCATTGAGGAAGCGCCGGATATCTTTCGTGTCGAACGACGGCGCGCGGAAGACATCAATACCATTTTCTCAAATCCATCCGACAATCGTCCCACGTTTCTCCGCGAACTCGAGCCGCTCCGCCCTATTCCCCATCGTTTTCTCGTCATCGAAGGCGCCATTCAGTACAACGCCGGCGGAGGACGACTGGGACAATATCACCGCAATGGCATGAGAGACTTTCTCGATTCCATCACGGCGCGATTCGGGATTCAGATTATTCATGCCGAAAACCGCGACGAGGCCGAGGAACGGATAGCCAATCTGGCCGCCATCCACTACGCCTATCATCTCACCGAGCAGCAGGGATTGGGACGCTGCCTGACGGAAAACGATGCCTGACAGGCTGCCGAATCCTTCAGTCGACAAAGCCCGTTCTCTCTAGCCCGCAATCAGCCTTTGCTTGGTGACATGCAGGCCCCGTGATAGCATCTCATTCCTATGGCGCTCTCAACCACCGGGCACGATCTCCGCACACTGATCCGCTCCTGCCACCCGCTCATTGTCATCGAAACCGTGGAAGAAGACCGGGTGATGACGCTGCTGCAATCCGTCGCCTCTCAGGAACGGATGCCGCTGTTCGAATGGTCGATTACGAGAGGCCTCACCAGACCCGAAGAAGGGCAGGGCCTCAGCAAGCTCACGGCCACGCCACTGGCCGTGCTCCAACATCTCAATGGATTGACGGTCGAAGGCATTTTCTGGCTGAAGGACCTTGCCCCGCACTTGCAGGAGGCTGCCGTGGCGCGCCAACTGCGCGAAGTGAGCCATCACTTTGGCCGCTCACGCGCGACCTGCCTCATGACCGGGCATCCCATCACCCTGCCGCCTGACCTCGACCAGATTGCGGTGCGGCTCGACCTGCAACTGCCGGATCAACAGGAACTCCGGACGATGCTTCAAAGCGTCCTGCAATCCCTGGGGACGAGAACCTCACCCCGTCGCCCGACATCCACTACCGTCGTACAGAGCCTACTCAACTCGATGACCTCCACCAAGCCGGCGATCACAGGTCCATCCGACCAGGAATGTGCCGCCATCCTTCGCGCCTTACAAGGACTGACGTTGCATCAGGCACGGCAGGTCATCACACAATGCGTCGTCGAAGATGGAGTCCTCTCCGCCGATGATGTGCAGACGATTCTGACCCGCAAGGTCCAGGCGATTAAAGACGGCGGGTTGCTGGAATATTATCCGCTGGAGGACAACCGGTTTGAGTTGGGCGGCTTTGTGAATCTCAAAGAGTGGTTGGAGCGGGCGAAGGTGGGATTTACGGCCGAAGCCAAGGCGCTCAATCTCACCCCGCCGCGCGGCATCATGCTCGTGGGTGTCCCGGGATGCGGCAAATCGCTCGCGGCCAAAGCTATTGCGCGCGAGTGGCAACTGCCGCTGCTCAAGTTGGATGCGGGCCGGTTATTCGACAAATTCATCGGCGAGTCCGAAAAGAACTTTCGCAAAGCCATCGAGATGGCAGAATCCCTATCTCCGATTGTGCTCTGGATCGATGAAATTGAAAAAGCCATGTCCGCAGGAGGAGGCAGCGGAGATGCGGACGGGGGCTTGAGCCGACGGCTCTTCGGCGCCTTTCTCACCTGGTTGCAGGAGAAAAAGCAGGACGTCTTCGTTGTGGCCACAGCGAATAACCTTTCCACGCTCCCGTCGGAGTTGTTACGCAAAGGGCGCTTTGATGAGATTTTCTTCGTGGACCTGCCGAACAACGACGAACGGACCGCCATCTGGACGATCCACCTGAGCCTTCGGAAGCAGGACCGCGCACAATTCGATCTCCCGAAGATCGTGGACGCCAGTGAAGGATTCAGCGGCTCGGAAATCGAGCAGGCCGTGGTCGCTGGTCTCTATCGCGCACTCCATCGCAAACAGCCCTTGACGACAGATCTGCTCATCGAGGAGCTCTCCCATACCGTGCCGCTGTCGGTCACGCGCAGTGAAGAGATCAACCAGCTGCGAGCCACGGCCCAAGGCCGTTTCGTCAACGTGCGATAAGCGCGTTCTCCTTCTCTCCGTCCTGATCAGGTCAGGCATCACGGCACTCGTATCGCATCACAATTGAATGGAGAACGCCGTCTCCCGGTACCCTCGCAGAGCTAGCCGTCCATACAGTAAAATGAATGCTCGCGTCTCGCTCCTCGGGTGGCCACGAATCCTTCAGGCATATGATGTCTCTTATGGACTTAAGAATGAAGCCGGCCAGTTCACAACACGAGAGAGAGCACCATGATGATATATAGATGGTCGATAGCTCGTCGCGGCAATCGACATATTCGCCGCAACCGTCAGCGTTGGACCGCGCTATTCACCCTTCTTCTCCCCTTCATCACGGGACCCGGTTCGGGCTTGTTGGCTCATGACCTCCCGCTCCGCTCGGAAGGCCAGATCGCCCAACATGCCAAGGCTGCCTGGGAACAGGGCACGATCGATCTCGCGCTCGGCATTCTCGAGCAAGGCATCCACGACCATCCTCACGCCCTGGCGCTGCACCAACTTCGTGGGGACATGTTAGCCACTTCACGCCACACCGAAGCCGCCCTTGAATCGTACGATACCGTTCTGGCGCGTATTCCCGCCGCGCTCGATGTGCGATGGGCCAAGTGGAGTGTGTTGGTGAGATCAGGCCAGGTCGAGGCAGCCGTGGCCGAACTGCAACGCATCGCCGCCATTGATCCGCACAACCCGCTGATCCAGTTGCGTCTGGCGCGCGAACTCCGGAAACTCGACCGCCTGGAGGAATCCTTCGAGGCTTACAAGAAAGCCGTCGAGCTCGGACCCGACATGCTCAACTGGCGATTGGCCCTGGCCCGGGCACGGTTTGACATTCTCGATTATGAAGGGGCAGAACGTGACGTGCAGTTCGTCCTGGATCGAGTTCCGGCCGGGTCGCCGCTTCACCTGTCGGCCAGAAATCTCCTCACGGTCTTCTTCGGCTCGACGGAGCGGGGTCGCCGCTTCGCACCGGTCATGACGCCGGACGTCAGTCCCAAACAACTCCGCGACTGGTCGATGATACGCGCGGAGGGGTATCGGCTATTCGAGGCAGGACGGTTTCGGGAGGCTGAACCAGTCTATCGAGAACTCCTCCGTCTCAACCCGATGGATCCGCTGGCCGGCCGGCACCTGAGCCTCATCCTCATGGGGCTGGGCCGTTGCAAAGACGCGCTCGCGGTGTCTCAAACAGGCTCTGAATTCGATCCCACGGATGAGGAACATACAACGACGGCGTTTCGGATGGGTCAATGCATGGTGGAACTCGAACGCTGGGAGGACGCCTATATTCAGTTCAAGACGCTGTACGATGCGACCGTCGAGTTTGAAAAATCGACGAAAGAAGTCCAGCTCCCGACCGGAACGCGGGTATTAAATAAGGCCGCCCTCATGCAGTGGTTGGACAAGGTGCGTCTGCACGTGCCGGAGTTTGCTCGACAGGTCGAGGAGGAAGCTGCAGCCAACGCGGCTCAGGCCAAAGCGGTAGCGCCGGCCATTCCCCAGGAGGCGGAACTCGCGGCGAAGGCGATCGAAGCCTTGAAACCGCAAAATACGCTGGATGCTGCCGCCTCCCTCGTCGGCCGGGACGCCGACTTCGCCTGGTTTCGTTTCGTCATTCCCGCAAAAAAAGTGATGCGCGACGATTCGCCGACCGGAGCGCACGACTTTATTCCTCTGGATCCGGGCATCAGCTTCCCCGGCACCCAGCAGGATATCTACCTGGTGTTCAGCCTGGTCACCGCCTCGTACGATGAGGTGCCTCTGGCCGCACGCTGTTTCAAGGAAACCGCCGAATTGTCCGGCGCACACACAGCGGTCGCGCAAGACCGGCTCATCATGTCCACGAACGATCAGTCCGGCTATTTTGTCCTGCCTCGTCCGGCCACCGGATGGACGGCCGGCCTCTACCGGTGCGGGCTGTTTGCAGGGGAAGAAACCTCGGCCTATACCCAGGTTGATGAAGTGCGTTTCCGCATTATCGAACCGACGAGGCCTTCGTAGTCGTAGCGCGTGGCATCGGAGCGGAGAGCGTGCGATGAAAGAAGAGCATCAGTGGCTGGGCCTGATCAACTGAGACGTGCCCTGACGGTATACGAGCCGCCGAAGGTCTCGCCGGGAAGCAGTCGCTTCAGCCCCCAGTCGGGGTGGTTGAAGGCATCGGTGGCGCAGGTCATTGGCTCGATCGCCAAGGCGCGTCGCGGGGCACCAGCAATGGCATCCCCCGTATAGACCACGATCGCCGAGAAAGCACGATCCATCACCACATCAATCGTGCGTCCGCTTTTCTGATCGCGCAGTGATGCCGTGGCCATCCCCGTCGCATCGCGCTCTAATTCAAGATAACAATGGTTGAAGCGCCGAGGACCGATGCGCTGAAACCGGCGATAATCCCACTCGGTGCCTGCTGCTGCGATCACCCTGCCGGTCGGCGCTAATTGCGGATTAAACTCGAGATATCCGGCCGCAGGAATTCTTGCTTCGGCCTCATCGACCGGCTCGATTCCGACCGTGAAATAGGGGTGGAACCCCACACCGACCGGGGCGGCCGTTCCGCCTGCATTTCGCACAGCAAACGTGCAGGATAATCCCTGAACGTCCAGGCTGTAGGTGACACGCACCACGATGGAAAACGGATAGCCGCGCGGGACGTAGTCAGCGGCATCCAGACTTATTTCAAAGGTGACGGCCTGGGTATCGGCGTGAGGCATCGTCCACGGCAGGCTTCGCACAAATCCATGTATGGCATTCGGGCCTTCCTTATCATTCCGTTCAAGCTGCAGCGCCTGCCCGTCAAACGAGTACCGTCCATCCGCCACCCGGCCGGGAAACGGAATCAGCACGTCACCCTGCCCGCCCTTCTTCTGCCCAGCCCCTGAATATCCCCAAACGATGTCGGTTTCCCGGCCATGACCGTCCACGAGAACGTACCGCCGCAAGGAAGCGCCCCACGGCGACAGCACCGCCCGCTGATGTGCACACGCGATGGTGATTTCCGTATCAGGCGTGGGCGCAAGTGTCATGATAGGAGAGCCTCTTACACATCCTTGCCGATCACGTACTCAAACCGTTTGCGAAAATCATCCGAGGCGAGTCCGGCTGCAGTTGCCAACCGAACCAGGTCATCCGGCTGACTTAGATCTTCGGGGGAGAGACGAATCATGTACCGGCGGGCAATGGCGTAGGATTCCGACCCGACGTCCACCATGCGCACACGCGTACGGCCGGTGGCGGGGTCGAGAATGTCTCCGAACGGAATCGGAATAAAGCGCCCGTTTTGAATCGACACCATGGCCGCATTGCCGCCTTCCAGAAGAAATTGCGCGGCGCAGTAGCCCAGGTCGCGCGTATATTCCATATCGAACGAAATAGGGTCCGCGCAGCGCAGTTCATAGCCGATGTTTTTTTCGACGATGGTGGTCTTGATCCCGAAGGTCCGCAATTCCTTTTCCACCGCCCGTTTGAGCACGACGCCAAAATTGATCTCTGCCAGCCGCACGTGTCCATGCTGGTCGCGTTCCACATCCTCCAGCCCGTTCACATCCTGCTGGTCGAGAATTTCGACCAGGCCTTCAGCCAGGACCGCAACCCCGTCCGACTTGCCCGCACTGAGCCGCTTGATGAACGCAGCCACCAGAATATCGACCAGCGTTTGAAGACGAACGGGTTTATGGCGAAATTCCTCCGGAATGATCGTGAGGGTCGCCCCGGCGGCCTTCCCGATTCCGAGCGCCAGATGTCCGGCCTTGCGGCCCATGGTCACGACGAAATACCAGCGCGAGGTGGTCTCCGCATCGACCATCAAGCTTTTGACCAGCTCCACGCCGATGTGCCGGGCTGTTTGAAATCCAAAAGTCGGAATACCGTGCGGCAGATCGAGATCGTTGTCGATGGTCTTGGGCACATGCACCACTTGCAGCCGGCCGCCGGCCCGTTGCTCCAACTTCAATGCGGAGAAAGCCGTGTCATCCCCGCCGATCGTAATCAGTCTGGTCACACCCAACGTGTGCAGGCTCGCCAGGCAGGCATCGAGATGTTCGGTTTTCTGCGTGGGGTTGGCACGCGCCGTTCCGAGACAGGAACCGCCGCTGAAGTGAATCCGGCTGATGTCCTCAATCGACAGGCGCCTGACCTTGCTGGTATTCCCGGCCATAATCCATTTAAAACCATCCTGAATGCCGATCACGTCGCATCCGCCGAGAATGCTTCGAATCGTCGCCGCCCCGATCACACTGTTGATGCCGGGTGCCGGCCCTCCACCGACGAGAATCCCTACGACCGGTCGCTGTTCACGTGTTGCCATGGTTCCCTGCTCCTATCGGACGGACCTGATTCGACCCGCTTCATGAACGCTTGAGCGCACGATGCTCAGCTGCTCCGGCTGTTCTGCGAGCCGTTCATGCAGGCGACCCTACACGGAGCCGGAAATGGCGTCAAGGACGAGCGGGAAGGTTCTTCAATATCATTCGCGAATTCTCGAACCTGTGCTAGCCTAAGACCGACAGCCTTCTGCTTTGCTCGAAGGAGGTGCTCCATGGTCGAAATACTGGTCGTCGATGACAATCTGCAGCTGAGAGACACCCTACGGACGATCTTGAACAAACGACCGGGATTTTGCGTGACGGGAGAAGCCGCCGACGGCATCGCCGCGTCGCAATTGGCCCAAACGCTTCGCCCCACAGTCGTCCTCATGGACGTGGGCATGGCACGTATGGACGGCGTCGAAGCGACGCGCAGGATACGAGCCCTCTTGCCGGATACGGTCATCATCGGCATGTCGTGCCATACCAGCAGGGAAGTTGAGACAGCCTTGCGTGCCGTCGGAGCCCATGCCTTCCTTCCTAAAGAGCTGGTCCCCGAAAAAATTTTTGACGTCATCGCTCAGCAACTGCCGCAGGATCAGCCCGTGCCGTGATGGAATGGCAGGACCGTATGCGCGCGCTCCTCTCAGGAAGCTCCACAACTCACATCCGCGCCTTCGCCGCTCGAAGCTGACGGCCCGCTGAGGGCCGCCTCAACAATCGCCCGACACAGTTGCCCGCCGGCGCTTTCTTTGGTGAGATACCCGTACGCGCCCGCCTGCTTCATGCGCGCCACGATATCGGGCGAATTGTGCATAGAGAGCGCGATGATTTTGATGTCAGGATGTTCTTCCATGATGCGTGTGGTGGCCACCACGCCGTCGCATCGAGGCATGTTGACGTCCATCACCACGACGGCCGGATTGAGGCCACGGGTGAGTTCAATAGCTTCCAGGCCATCGCGGGCTTCACCGACGACCTCCAGTCTGGGATGCCCGTTCACAATGGTCCGAAGCCCCTGGCGCAACATACGGTG
>DAONAB010000143.1:0-1889 GCA_035400805.1 Nitrospira sp.
GAAAGACCTCGGAGAGGTGACGAGGGTGCTGGCGGCCAGGAGCAGCCAGGTCGACCGCGGCGCGCAACACGCGGCGGAGGCGGCCGAGCGGACTGCGCGCCTCACAGAGCACCTGGGCATACAACTGCCGACGCTCTTGGAGCGTATGGGCAAAAGCGCAGGGGCGTTGCAGCAGATGACGGCGGAGGTGACGCGAACGAGCCGTGAGCTCGGGGATATGGTCGGCTCCAGCAAGCCGGGCATTGAACACTTTTCGCGACAGACCTTGGGCGATGCCGGGCTTCTGGTCAGTGAATTACGACAACTCACGGCGACGCTGACTCGGGTGGCCCAACAGGTCGAACGTCAGCCGAACGTGTTGGTGCTGGGCCGACAGGGGCAGCCGAGGGGTCCGGGTGAATAGGGGACAAGTCGTGCGCCTTGGTCGCGTGATGGCAGGGGTGGGATTGGCACTGGCGGTGTACACCGCCAGTGCCTGTGTGCTGCCTAGGTCGGAAGATGCGGCGGTTCGTACCTTTGTGTTGATGCATGAGGGGATGGGTCGGCAAGCAACCCCCGCGGGTGCGCCGGCCGGCATCCACGGCGTCTTGGTCGTCGCCGCGCCGCAAGCAGCGCCCGGATTCGAGCAGCCGCGCATTGCCTACCTGCGGCAGCCGTCGGAAGTGAATTATTACGCGACCCATGTGTGGGCTGATACTCCGTCACGCATGGTGCTGCCGTTAGTGGTTCGATCCTTAGAAACGTCGGGACTGTGGCGAGTTGTGGTGCCGATGCCTACCGGAATCAGGGGCGATTACCAGTTGGACCTTTCCGACCTGCTCGTGCAGCAGGAATTTCTGCAGCAGCCCAGCCGCAGCCGGGTGCAAGTGCGCGCGCACTTGGTGGATGTAAAGGCGCAGCGTATCCTGGGTGCCAGGATTTTCGAAGCACTCGAACCGGCTCCGACCGAGGATGCGTATGGTGGAGTCTTGGCAGCAGATCGTGCCGTGGCCACGGTGCTCGCCACGATCAATGAGTGGATCACGTCCTGTCTGCGAGGATCCGAACGGGAAGCCTGTTGAGCACCAACGACCGGCGAGGAGCGAGTATGAGCAGTCGAACATGACATGGTCTGTGGTATGCGCACCGCGCTGAAGGTCGGGTTCAGTTTCGGGCTGACGTCCGGCGTCATTACCACGCTCGGGTTGATGGTCGGCCTTCATGCCGGTACCCATTCCATGCCTGCGGTGTTGGGTGGGATTCTCACCATTGCGCTGGCCGATGCCATGTCGGATGCCTTGGGTATCCATGTGGCCGAGGAATCGAAGAATCACGGCAATACGCACGACATCTGGGCGTCGACGGTGGCGACGTTTGTGGCGAAGTTCGTCATTGCCACCACCTTTGCCGCGCCCGTGTTGCTCATGCCGTTGGACCTTGCCATTGTGGCCAGCCTTTTGTGGGGACTGACCCTCTTGGCATTGCTCAGTTATGCCCTGGCACGGGCACAACGGGTGCCTCCCTGGAAAGTCATCGGCGAGCACGTGCTCATCGGACTCTGTGTCGTGGCCATGACGCATTATCTCGGTGTATGGGTACGGCTCACGTTTGGGTGAGGACCGACGATGAAGGAGATTCGGACAGCATGGAAATAAAGACGCAATTGCCGAAAGTGGGCATCGGCCGCCGGTGCGGAGCGATTGAAGCGAATCTCGGCGGCTACCGCGGCCTCATGAGTGATGAAGAGTATGAAGAATTGATCACGCTGGCCAAAAGTTTACAGGGCGTGAAAATGTGCCACGTGAATTCGACGGCGGCGAGCGGGGCGTGGTGCTGATGCCGCGGCTGGTACGCGATGAATTGCGGTTGATCAAACAGGTGTTGAGCGCCTGATGAACCACCCGAACAGC
>DAONAB010000143.1:1989-8042 GCA_035400805.1 Nitrospira sp.
ATGAATTGCGGTTGATCAAACAGGTGTTGAGCGCCTGATGAACCACCCGAACAGCAGGGCCCAGGTCGCCTATTTTTCAATGGAGATCGGGCTCAATCCCTTGATGCCCACCTATGCCGGGGGATTGGGCGTACTCGCAGGCGACACGATCCACAGCGCCGCCGACCTGGGCGTGCCGATGGTCGGCGTGACGCTCCTGCATCGGCGCGGCTATTTCTACCAACGTCTCGATCGAGCGGGCAGGCAGTCAGAAGAGCCGGTGGCCTGGGCGATCCCTGACTATGCCGAGCCGTTGGAACCGCGCGTGTCCGTCGAGATCGAGGGGCGGGCGGTGCAGGTCCGTGCCTGGCGGCATCTCGTGACCGGCATGTCGGGCCATACCATTCCCGTCTACTTGCTCGATACGGACCTTCCGGACAACAGTCCCTGGGACCGGACCATCACGGATTCGCTCTATGGCGGCGATGCGCACTATCGATTGCGCCAGGAAATGGTTCTGGGATTCGGCGGGTTCGCGCTGTTGCGCGCCCTGGGGCATGACCATATCTATCGCTACCACCTCAACGAAGGGCATGCGGCCTTGCTGGTGCTGGCGTTGATCGAGGCTGAAACCCGGGGGGAGCCAGGAAACGGGGAGGTGCCTCCGGAGGTCATCGAGAAGGTGCGGGAGCACTGCGTGTTTACGACTCATACGCCGGTGCCGGCAGGCCACGATCAATTCCCCGCCGATCTGGCACACCGCGTGTTGGGGACACGTCGATGCGACCTGGTCCAGGCCTGTCAACATCAAGGCGCCTTGAACATGACGCTGCTGGCGCTGCGCGGGTCGCGGTTTATCAACGGCGTGGCGATGCGGCACGGCGAGGTATCCCATTCCCTCTATCCCGGCTACCCGATCCATTCGATTACGAATGGAGTGCACGCGGTGGCTTGGGCGTCTCCGGCCTTTCAACATCTCTACGACCGTCACCTGCCAGACTGGCGGTACGATCACTTGTCGCTTCGCTATGCCATCAGTATTCCCGGCTCAGAAATTTGGGCTGCCCATCGGGAGGCGAAGCTGGCCTTGGTTGATGTGGTGAATCGCGAGACCAACGCCGGGTTCGATCGGGATGTGTTCACGATCGGCTTCGCTCGCCGCGCCACCGCGTATAAACGAGGGATGTTGGTGTTTCGCGATGCCGAACGGTTGCAGCGATTGGGAAAGCAGGTGGGCCCGATTCAGTTCGTCTTTGCGGGGAAGGCGCATCCCCAGGATCAGGACGGCAAGGACGTGATCCGGCGCATTCACGCCATGCGCGGCCAGCTATCAGTCGCCTATCTGGCTAATTACGATATGACGTTAGCCCGGCTGTTATGCGCGGGCGTCGATGTGTGGCTGAACACGCCACTTCCGCCCATGGAAGCGTCCGGCACCAGCGGAATGAAGGCGGCCATGAACGGGGTTCCGAGCCTGAGTGTCCTGGACGGCTGGTGGGTCGAAGGGCATATCGAAGGGGTGACCGGCTGGTCGATTGGCGAGAAGATCGATGCCTGCGCACCCCCGTCGGAGGATCTGGAGGCCTGCCATGCTGCCGCGCTCTATGACAAACTCGAACAGCAGGTCCTGCCCTGTTTCTACAACGATCGAGACAGATTCATCGACATCATGAAGCATACCATTGCGATCAACGGAGCGTTTTTCAACACGCAACGCATGGTCGGGCAATATCTGCGCAATGCCTATCGTTTGGTGGATCAGGCCGCCAATGGAGCATAGCCTTATGGCTGAGAATCACGACACTATGCAGTCCGACTACAATCATCTGTTGACGCTCTGGACTTCCGGCGTTCGCGATTACCACACCATGTTGTCGGATTATCTGACGGCCAATTCCATTTTTGTCGCCGTCATCGGCCTGCTGGTGTCGCGCGAATCTCTGGCCCTGCCCTTCACGCTGGTCATTGTGTTGCTGAGCACGATCGGGATTCTCATGAGCGGGCAGATGGCGATTGTGCTGGGCCGGTTTTCGGGACAGAATGCGTTGTGGGAATGGCAGCTGCGGGGAATTGAATCCCTGCCGGATTGGCAGGACCGAAAGCCGGTCAGTATGCTCTATCGGCTGCGGGAGCATCGGGAAACGATTGTGGATGACACGAATGAGCCGCGCTCGTTCGAACCATCCTGGGCCTTTCGTCAGCATCGTCAATGGTGGGCGCATCGGGCGATCAGCTTCCCCTGGTTCTTTGGTACGGTCTATGGCCTCTTTTTGTTGTGGGCAGTGACGCAGATCACACGGTCGAGCATGCTGTTTTGGTAACCCGCCGGTCTTGCGCTCGCTGAGATATGCCCGCCCGGATTCGGGCGCGGCGATGGTCTTGTCGGCGTGTTTCGAAAATCCGTACATGAGACAAGGATGAAGACCGCATGAAGAAGTCTTCATGGAGGGAAACCATCGCGCTGTCCCTGCTATGATGGCGCTACTTCACGGAGGCGAGGGCGCCTGTTCGGCCCGAACGGCTGCCGATGAAACGAGGCATCTATGCGAATTCTGGTCATCGAAGACGATGCCGATCTGGCACAGTTTCTTCGTAGAGGATTGGAAGAGGAGCGGCATACGGTTGAGATGGCCGCCGACGGCGAAACGGGACTCATGTTGGCCCTGGATGAGAGCTATGATCTGTTGATCGTGGATGTGATGCTGCCTAAGGTGGACGGGTTGACGCTGTGCCGCCGCCTTCGCGAACGAGGAAACCGTTCTCCGATTCTCCTGCTCACCGCGCGCGATTCGGTCGAAGACAAGGTTGCCGGCCTCGACGCGGGAGCCGATGATTATCTGACGAAACCCTTTGCGTTTACGGAGCTCGTCGCACGCATCAGAGCCCTCCTGCGGCGAGGGGGACCGCATATCGGCAGCCGTCTGAAGGCAAAGGATCTGGAAATGGATCCGGCCTCCCGGCGGGTATGGCGAGCCGGGAAAGAAATTACGCTCACGAGCAAAGAATTCTCGCTGTTGGAATTTCTTCTCAGGAACCGTGACATCGTCCTCACCCGGACGGCGATCCTGGAGCGCGTCTGGGGGTTGAACTATGATCCGATGACGAACGTGGTGGATGTCTACATCCGTGCCTTACGCGTGAAGATCGACCGGGATTTCGCCTTCCCCTTGATCGCGACCGTGCGCGGCGTGGGCTACAAGCTGGAGGCGAGTGAGTGAGCAGCTTTCGCGCCCAGTTCCGGCTGTATACGGTTGCCCTGATTGCGGCCTTGCTGGGCGGGTTCAACGTGGTCGTCTACACAGGCTTCCATAGTCTGCTGCAACAATATGTGGATGGGCGTTTGTTCGGTTTTGCCGATACCTTGGCTGAGTTGATCGAACAACGACCGGAACTGCTGAAGCGATCGGACCATGAGATCGTGGTGCCGCGCGGCGCGCAGGTCGCCGACGACCGGATGAAGGAACTCCGGGAAGTCTCGCATTCCGTCCATATTCTGGCCCTCGATGGGACGGTCGTCTGGCAGGGGAGCGGCGTGGTGCCGAGGCCGTCTGTCGATGAGGCGGTGCTGGCGCGAGGCAAGCAGGGCGAAGTGGTGTATGAGACCCTCGAGATGGAGACAGGGCTGTCGGTGCGCCAGGTGTTTGTGCCGATCCGGCAGCAGGATGAAGTGCGCTACCTCCTGCAGGCCGAGGAGTCCCTGGCGTTTTTTCGACGAACCCACCGAAGCCTCATGGGCCTGCTCATGCTCGGATCGGTTGCCGTCCTGGCCACATCCTGGTTCGGCAGCGGATGGTTGGCTCGGAAGGTGCTCGATCCGGTGGAAGCCTTGAGTCGCACGGCCGAAGGGATTTCGGAGTCAGCCCTGCGCTCACGCGCCAATCTGAATGCGCCGTTTGAGGAATTCGAACGGTTGGCCCAAGCGTTTAATGCCATGCTGGACCGATTGCAGCGGGCGTCCGAAAGCCAGCGCCGGTTTACCGACTACGCCGCGCATGAGATGAAAACCCCGCTGACCGTGATGCAGGGCAATTTGGAAGTCGCCTTGCAGCGCTCGCGGTCAGCCGATGACTATCGCGATGTACTCGTCTCGAATCTTGAGCAAGTGCAGCGCCTCATCGTGTTGACCCGGTCGCTCCTGACGCTGGCCCGGTTTGCCGGGGAGCGGCCGCCGGTAGAGCTGTCGGTGCTGGCGCTCCAGCCGCTGTTGAAAGAATTGATCGATGACCTGACGCCGGTCGCAGAGGACCGGCACCTGACATTGGTGCTGGAAGAGGAGCCAGTGCCGCCGATCCTGGGAGATGCCGAGCGACTCAAGCAGGTCTTCATCAATTTGCTGGATAACGCGCTGCGCTATACGGATCCGGGAGGAACTGTGGCGTTGACTTTGCGTAGCGAGCAGAATCAGGTGCGAGTGGCTGTTCGCGATACGGGGCAGGGAATTGCCCGCGAACATTTGCCCCATCTGTTCGAACCGTTTTACCGGACCGACCCGGCTCGTGCCAGGGATTCAGGCGGGCATGGCCTCGGCCTCCCCATCGTGAAAGAAATTGTCGAGGCACATCATGGTGCCATTACCGTGGAAAGCGACGTGGGGAAAGGGTCGGTCTTTATGCTGACCTTCCCCGCCATCCAGACGTAGCCACTCGTCGAAGTCGTCCTCGTCTCTTGCACGTGCCTGTCTCCTCTCCCGTTGTTCCCCCTCCCCTCCGCATGCTCGTCGGCATGAAGAATTCTTCATGTTTCATTCATCGGCACTTCATCTAGCCCGGGTAGAGTGTGGAGAAGGAACGCAATCAATATCGTTCCCTCCACGCCAGATGAAGAAAGGGCGAAGCGATGAAACAGGTCACCACATTGGCGCCGGTGATGTTACTCATGGTCTTGGTCATGGCCGCGATGGGAGTCATGATCTTCTGGGGCCTATCCCTGCTCGACCTATCCCAGTGAAGCAACGAGAGGAGGTCACCATGAGAGAAGCAGGGGATCATCTCGGCCGGCGCTGGTCGATCATCCTCGCGGGGGGCGACGGCGTCCGGATGCGGCCGGTCGTGACGCGCTGGTTGGGCCGGACGATACCGAATCACTATTGTCGATATCTCGGAACCAGGTCCCTGTTCCAGCATACGCTTGACCGCATGCTCTGCGTGACGAGTCCTGCTCGTACGCTTGTGGTGGTCGGGCGTGGTCATCAGGATGCCTGGGCGCAGATCGGCCGGCGAAACCCCGGCATGGTGTTGGTGCAGCCGCGCAATGCCGGCACGGCGGCCGGAGTCTTTCTTCCCTTGACCTATATTCGTGCGCGGGATCCGAAGGCGACGGTGGTGATTACGTCCGCCAATCAGTTCGTCTATCCCGAAGATCGGCTCCTCGGGGAGATACTGTACGCGGTCCGTGCGGTGGAAAAGTTGCCGGCCAAGGTGGTGGGTCTGGCCGCGCGCGCGGATGGACCGGACAGTGAGTATGGCTGGATCAAGGCCGATCGCGAGCTGATCCGGCTTGGCCTCCGTTCGATCCGGGCGGTCCACACCTTCTTACACAGGCCGGAGCCCCAGTTGGCGCGCTTGGCCTATGCCTCGGGAGCGTTGTGGCAGACGGACATCATGGCAGCCCAGGTGGAGACGTGGTGGAATCTGGGCCGGAGCATTCTGCCGGAGATGATGAAGCTCTTCGAGCGACTGAGCGAGGCGATCAATACTCCGAAGGAACCGCAAGTTCTCCGCGAGATTTACGAGCGTATGCCGGTCCGTAGTCTCTCGCGCGATCTCCTGGCTGCTGCACCTGGCGCGACAGCCGTGATGGAAATGCAGGGCATCTGGTGGAGCGATTGGAGCCATCCGGAACGCATCATGCGCACGCTGATGCGGCTGGGCCGGGATGCGGATTCGGTCATGCCGCATCTGAGAACTGCTGTGGCTGAATTGGCACCCGCACAGATGCTCGATATCGCCATGGCGCACCGTTCGATGGACAACCGGTAGCGAGAGGACGCGACGGCGGCGACGGAATGTCTGGCTGGCCGAGTGTCCGCTGTCCCTGGCACAGCGGGGAGTATCGCCTCACCGGTTGAGGAGGCG
>DAONAB010000144.1:0-8035 GCA_035400805.1 Nitrospira sp.
AGTGCGTCGTCGAGCGCAAAGAACATTTCCGTCGGCTTGTGGATCGTGTGGTAAACCCAGTTCACGCCCGCGCCAAGCAAGAGTAGGATAGCCAGGCTCACCACAAGCCTGGCCGTGAAGGGCAAGCGCCGCAGGGCGGTGAGCAGGGCTCGATATCTGTGTCGCCAGACGCGCCCGCGCCGACGAACGGCTACAATCGTGCTCCTGCGACCGCGCTTCCTGCGACGGATCACAGCCTGCGGATGCGAGCGGGAAGGCATGGGCTCACTATAACCCAAAAAGGGGAGTCGGAGGCCTGGTGATCCTCTTGCTGGCGAGGTGCGCAGCAGCGCACTCGCTTGGCCCTGGTTCTTCCTTACAAGTCAGCCGACTTCCCGAGCCCGTTGTGTGCGACAGCAGTACGGCTCGAAATCTATCATCTGGTGACAGCGAAGTATCTCGTCGGATACAGGCGCTGTTTCTTCTAAAACGGTTTCGACTTAATGAGCACCGATGATCTAATCGCTTTCATGCATGTCGGAGTAATGCCAACTTCGCATTCAGAAAGGCCGGACTAATTTATCCGACTGCGATGGATCAGACCACTTTCGAAATCCAGTCGTGGAGGTAGTCACAGGAAGTATCGGCTTGCTGCGGGCACCTAATTAAAGTCACAAACCAATTCTGTCCTGCCGAGCGATATGTTGGATATCACCTGGTCCGCCGTGAAGGCAGGCCTGGATCGCCTCTCCCCACTGTCCTCGTGCCACCAAATTACATCGGTTTTTTCGAATGACGGACGCCGTATTATCGATTTGTAAGAAGAAGCCATGTGCCTATACAGTTTTTAGTAGGGCAGGTTGCACCGCAAAAGAGGCACACGATGCCGAAAGTTCTGATCGTCGATGATGACGCCGATGTCCGTGCGTGCCTCCAGGACGCCCTAGAAGCACGCGGCTTATCCTGCTGGGCCGTTGAAAACGGCCGGCACGCACTCGAATGTTTGCGGGCTGCTGAGGTGGATCTCATCGTGACCGACTATCGGATGCCCGCCATGGATGGATTGGAACTGTTGCGGCGTTTGACCGGTTCCGCCCTGGAAACGATCCCGGTCATTCTCCTGTCAGCGGATTCGGCAGCCAATCTGCGGCAGGAGGCCTTGCGCCTTGAGGCCTATGCCGTGGTTCACAAACCGTTTAACACGCATGATCTCGTCGAGGTCATGTTTCGCGCGCTTCACCGAAACAGCAGCGATCCCGAGCAGGCGGCTGCCGCCACCCAACCCAATCAAGGAGGGAACTATGAAACAGAGGCAACCAAATACAAGCGCCATGGAGAAGGCGAACGGAACGGCTCCATCGGGCGTTGAGGAGTCGCTTCGCAAAAGAATCGCCATTCGCGCATATGAGCTGTTTCGCGACCGCGGCAGCGAGCACGGGCATGCCGAGGACGACTGGCTCGAAGCGGAACGGCAGATCAAAACCGAGATGCAACAAAGCTGAAGCGCGTGGGTTGAGGCTGATCCTTATGACGGCCTGTCTGGCCATTGCTACATGATAAGGGAGGAGACGCGATGATCATGAGCCGGTTCAACGCAGGTGAGAGATGGCTGGCGCTGCTCACGGCTGTCAGCATCATGTGGGCACCAGGAGTGCTCTTGGCCGGGGCGGTCGGCGACCGCCGAGACGAGGAACAAGTGGTGCAAGTATATCGGGACGTGGTACCGGCCACTGTCTTTCTCAGTTCTTCGTATGCTACGGGCAGCGGCCGCAATTCGTCGATTGGCTCCGGCTTCATCGTGGATGAGGCCGGGACGGTCCTGACGAACGCGCACGTGGTCGAGGGCGCACACACGGTGATGGCGAAATTGTACGACGGGCAGCGGGTGCGTGCGGAGGTGCTCGGCGTCGATTCTTACAGCGATGTGGCCGTGCTCCGTCTGACCGGAGTCAATGGGAAAGTTCCCTTCGTGCAGCTCGGCACCTCCGACGCGCTCCGCATCGGTCAGAGAGCGTTGGTAATCGGCAACCCCTTCGGCCTGGGCTTCGGGCTCTCCACCGGCATCCTCAGCGGATTAAATCGCCTTCCTCCCGGCGTCGCATTCAGCGAACCGAGGGTTCCGCTGATTCAGACCACCGCCCCTATCAATCCGGGCGACAGCGGCGGCCCGTTAATGAACTCCGACGGCCGGGTCATCGGAATTACGACCGCCATGGCGTTGGGCACTCAGAATATCGGCTTTGCCGTGCCGATCGATCTCGCCAAAGAGGTCCTTGGAGAATTGAAGGCGAAGGGCAAAGTCAGTCGGCCCTGGCTAGGCGTCGGCGGCAAGTTCGTGACGGACGAGATCCGGGAATTATTCGTCCTGCCCCTCGCCGATGGGCTGCTGGTCGGTGAGGTCTTTCCCGGCAGTCCTGCAGCGGATGGGGGACTGCGAGCGGGGACCGTCGACGTGACGGTGGCCAGCGAGCCCTGGATGATGGGCGGAGACCTGATCGTCTCTCTGCAGGGCCGGTCGCTCCGGACGATGGAGGATTTCGTTTCGGCCTTCAAGAGCTTGAAGATCGGCGAGACGGTCTCGGTCGAATTCATCCGCGACCGGATGAGACGCAGGGCCTCCCTGGTCGTCGCCGAACGGCCCCAAGGCCTGTCGCACCCGACCTCCATGTCCATCGGCAAGGCGGCTCGGTGATTGGACGCAGAAGGCGTCGCCGGCGACTTCGGGCCGAACGCCATGACAGGTCGGCGAACAGTATGAGGCAACATATTTCACCAGATAGAAGGAAGGAACTGCGATGACGAACCTGATAAACGGTGCCCCGACGCGAATCCGTCACATTTTTCATCCGACAGATTTTTCGGCCGCCAGTATGGCGGCTTTCGGGCATGCATTGAAGCTCACTCACCGCCTTCAGAGCGATCTGACGATCATGCATGTCGATCCGGCGCGGGCCGATCCCGATTTCGAGGATTTTCCGAGAGTACGGGAGACGCTCAGCCGATGGGGAATTCTCAAAGAGAGGGCCACTAAAGACGACCTTCTGGCGCTCGGTATCGGCGTGCGCAAAATTCGCGGGATGGCGGACCAACCAGTGACGTCGATTCTGCAATTGCTCAGCTGGAAACCGGCCGACTTGATGGTCTTGGCAACCTATCCCAAAGACGCCCTAAGTCAATGGTTGTCCGAGGAGTCCGGAGAGACGCTGGCCCGCAAGTCCCGCACGATGACTCTGTTCGTGCCAGGCGAGAGTCCAGGATTCGTCTCATTGCATAACGGAGTGGTGGCGCTGCAGCGGTTTCTCATCCCGATGGACCACCGCCCGGACGCGCAGGCTGCGGTGGACGCCGCCTGCGCGATTGCGTCGAGCCTGGGGATCGATACGGCGATCTTCGAGCTGTTGTATGTAGGGGAACCGGCAGACGTGCCGCGCCCGCGGCTCCAACGTCGTGACGGCTGGATTTGGAAGCAAAGCGTCAGCACGGGCATCGTGGTAGAGGAAATTCTTGAGGCGGCCGAGCGCCAGCAGCCGGATCTGATCGTCATGGCGACCGAATGGAGAACGGGCTTTCTCGACGCCTTGCGCGGTAGTACCACCGAACGAATTCTGCGCCGGACGATCTGTGCGCTGCTCGCGGTCCCTGTCTATGAGCCGCTCGCATGATCGCTATGTAGTCATCTTGGGGAGAAGGGAGATCATGGATATCATGCGCGTTGTACCGATCGTCTTCTTGATCATGGGGCTTTCCGCTTGTCAGGTTAGAACGCAGATGCCATGGCAGCAAGTGGGAAAAACGGCCGACGAAACGAAAGCGGACGAAGCCGAGTGCTTGCGGCAGGAGGGAGAGCGTTCAGCAGTCGCGGCGTTTAAGAGGGCGGCGGATTGCATGGAATCCAAAGGATATCAGCGCGACCAGTGGAATCGGTTTGCTTGCTGCCGGCGGTTGCTGGGCAGTTGAGGCGGTGCACGCACTCCCGTGAATGGAGGGGTTTCTCACATGAGCTGGATGTTCAGCCGCACAGTGTTCGGATGGTTTTTCGCCGTGATGGTCGGCGCCTTCGTGGGGCTCGGCCTGTTTACCTTTTGGTATGCGCGCGGGGCGTCCTACCTCACGGATGACCCGCGGGCCTGCATCAATTGCCACGTCATGAGGACGCAATATGACGGCTGGGTGAAGTCGAGCCATCGAATGGGGGCCGTCTGCAACGATTGCCACACGCCGGAAGGACTTATCCCGAAGTACGCGTCCAAGGCGTTCAATGGCTTCCTCCACGCGGCGGCCTTTACCACCGGAGATTTTCCGGAGGTGATTCAGATCAAGCCGCATATGCGGGCGATCACGGAACGGGCCTGCCTGAAATGTCACGCGGACATTGTTCAGGCCATCAATGTGTCGGACGACCCCGCGGGGCGCCTGTCCTGTGTCGGCTGTCATCGCGATGTCGGACATCGATAAGGGAGGTCATCATGAATCGAACGGGTCGCGGGTCGGTAAAACTGGTGGTCCTGGCGGTGCTGGCCGCCGGGGCGGCGCTGGCGATCACCGCGCTGCTGGTTAATATCTTCGAGCGCCACCAGGAGGCCAAGAACGTATTCTTCCGGGTGGTTGAGTTAACCGACCAGACCGAAGACCCCGCTGAATGGGGGAAAAACTTTCCCTTTCAGTTCGACGCGTACCGGCGCACCGTGGATCAGGTCCGCACGCGCTTCGGCGGCAGCGAAGCGGTGCCGCGCGAGCCCACCTCGGCCGATCCCCGTTCAGTGGTCGCCCAGTCGAGGATCGAAGAAGACCCGCGACTCAAAACGATCTGGGCCGGGTATGCCTTCGCGCACGACTTTCGTGAGGAACGCGGCCATGCCTTCATGTTGGAGGATCAAATCTATACGGGACGGCAAACGGTCGTGAAGCAGCCCGGCACCTGCCTCCAGTGCCATTCGTCGGCCTACACGGCGATGATGAAGCTCGGCGAAGGGGATCTCCCAAAAGGGTTTGAGAGCATGAACCGGCTGCCTTACGCGGAGGCCAGAAAACTGGTGAAGCACCCGGTCACCTGCTTGGATTGCCATGTGCCGGACACGATGCAGCTTCGCATCACGAGACCTGCCTTTCTCGAAGGCATCCGTGCCGTGAAGGAACGCGAGGGCATTCGCAATTTCGATCCCAATACGATGGCCACCAGGCAGGAGATGCGCTCGTTTGTCTGCGGGCAGTGCCACGTCGAGTACTACTTCAAAGGGCCGGAGAAGCGGCTGACGTTTCCATGGGCCAACGGGTTGCGCGCCGATGAGATCCTTGCCTATTACGAGCAGACCGGATTCAAGGATTGGACCCACGCGGATACCGGCGCGTCGACGCTCAAAGCGCAGCATCCAGAGTTCGAGTTGTGGAGCCAAGGCGTGCATGCCCGCTCCGGCGTTTCCTGCGCCGACTGCCATATGCCTTACAAACGCGAAGGCGCGATGAAGATCAGCGATCACCACGTGAGGAGCCCGCTGCTCAACATTAACCGCGCCTGCCAGACCTGCCATCGCTGGCCGGAAGCCGAATTGAAGGAGCGCGTCGAAACGATCCAGCACCGGACATTCGAACTGCGCAACCGTGCGATGGATGCCGTCGTGGCGTTAATCGGTGATTTAAAAAGAGCGCGGGCACGCGGCCAGAACGCTGCCCTGTCAGAGGCGCAAACGTTGCAGCGTCAAGCGCAGTTCTTGCTGGATTTCGTCGAGGCGGAAAATTCCACCGGTTTCCACGCGCCCCAGGAAGCGGCGCGCGTCCTGGGCCAATCCATCGATTTGGCACGGCGCGGGCAACTGGCTCTTCGTGACCGGGCAGGGCCTTAGTGAGGGGGCATTCATCATGACCGACTTGCAAGCTGCTCGCACGCTGATCGCGGGGTCGCTCGGTTTCCACATTCTGTTCGCCGTGATCGGGATCGGTCTGCCGCTCATGATGGTGCTCGCCGAATGGCGTTGGTACAGAACCGGCGATGCGGTATCGTTGGCGCTCGCCCGGCGATGGGCCAAGGGCACGGCGATGCTTTTCGCCATCGGGGCGGTCTCCGGCACCATCCTGTCGTTTCAGCTCGGGCTGCTATGGCCGGAATTCATGCGGTGGGCAGGACCGATCGTCGGCTTGGCCTTTTCACTCGAAGGCGCGGCGTTCTTCACGGAAGCGGTCTTTCTCGGCCTCTATCTCTACGGCTGGGGCCTGCTGAGCCCGGCCGCGCATCTGGCCTCCGGCCTGGCCGTCGCCGTCAGCGGCGTCACCTCGGGCATCTTCATCGTACTGGCCAACGGGTGGATGAATACGCCGCGAGGGTTCCGTCTGCTGCAGGGGCAACCGACCGACATCGATCCGGTCGCGGCCCTGTTCAGCCCATCCGGTCTGGCGCAAGTGCCCCATATGATCCTGGGCGCCTACGCTGCGACCGGATTCGCCGTCGCTGGGATTCACGCCTGGCAGCTCCTTTGGCACCCGGACGATCCCTTCCATCGGCGAGCCTTGACGATTGCGCTGTGGTTAGGCGGGATTAGCGCCCTGCTGCAACCGCTCAGCGGCGACCTGCTTGCCAAGGTGGTGGCCGTCCATCAACCCGCCAAGCTGGCGGCGTTCGAAGGACAGTTCGCCACGGAAGCGGGCGCGCCGTTCCGCTTGGGTGGCATTGTGGACCTTGATCGTAGGCGGCTCGACTACGCGATCGAAATCCCATATGCGCTCAGCCTGATGCTGTACCTCGATCCGACGGCGACCGTCACGGGGCTGGACAGCGTGCCTCGGGATCAGTGGCCGCCGGTGGCCATCGCGCGCGGCGCGTTCCAAGTGATGATCCTCTGCGGTGGGGCTATGACCTTCGTGACATTGTGGGCAGGGTGGCAGGGGTGGCGTTACAGGGCGGTTGCGCGGTCCCGTCTTTTTCTCAAGGCCGTGGTCCTGGCCGGTCCGCTGGGTTTTGTCGCCACGGAAGCCGGATGGATTGCCGCCGAGGTGGGCCGACAGCCGTGGATTATTACGGGCGTCATGCGGACGGCGGCCGCGGTCACGCCTATGCCGGGCCTGCTGGTTCCGCTCGTCTTTTTCGGCGCGCTTTACCTCATGCTGGCCGCCATCGTCTTATGGATACTCCACCACCATATCGCTGCCGGGTCTCCTGTCGACTCTACGGTCCTCAAGCCGCCTGTCGAAAGGACGGTTTATGAGTCTTGAGCTGATCATCGCCGGTGTTCTCATGACGACCCTGACGGGCTATGTCCTCACGGGCGTGGCCGACTTTGGAGCCGGCGCTTGGTACCTTGCGGCCCGCGGCGGGCGCGCGCCGGCACAGCGGGCGTTCATCGACCGTGCGTTGGCGCCGATCTGGGAGGCTAACCACGTCTGGCTGATCGTCGTGCTCGTGCTGCTCTTCGCGGGCTTTCCGTCGGCCTTCACAGTGATCATGACGAGCCTTCATATTCCGCTCACCTTGCTGCTGATCGGCATCGTGCTGCGCGGCGCTTCCTTCGCGTTTCAGCATTCTGACGTCCCGTTCGACGAGCGCCTCCCTTGGGGAAGTCTGTTCGCGGTGGGGAGCCTGGTGGCCCCGTTCTGGCTCGGCGTCGTGCTGGGAAGCGTGGCTGCAGGCCTGCCGCCCTCTTCGGGAAGTTTCCTCACCCGCTATGTCGAGCCCTGGCTCGCGCCGTTTCCCCTCGCCGTCGGGGTCTTCACGACCGTCCTCGCCCTGTACTTGGCCGCCGCCTATTTGACGGTGGAGGCTCAGGATGGCGAGCTGCAAGTCGAGTTTCGTCTGCGCGCGATCGCTGCCGGGATCGTCGCGGCAGGCTTGGAAGAGACGCTGTTGCTGCTTTCACGAGAAGCCGCTCCGCTCGTGTGGGGCGGCCTGACCGGCACGGTCTGGGGCGTGCTGGCCCAGTTCACGACCGCAGTTGCCGGTCTCACGGGCATTGCATGCCTCTGGTTGAAGCGGTTTCGTTGGGCGCGGATCTGCATCGCCGGACAGGTCACGATGACGCTTTGGGCGTGGGTCCTCGCGCAGTGGCCCTATCTCGTGCCGCCACACCTC
>DAONAB010000145.1:0-7981 GCA_035400805.1 Nitrospira sp.
CGCCGAGCAGTTCCGTGGCCCGGTTCGAAATGACTTCGTTGGTATTCATGTTGGTCGAGGTGCCGGAGCCGGTTTGGAAGATGTCGACCGGGAATTCGGCATCCAGGCGTCCCTCCACCACTTCGGTGGCGGCGCGAACGATGGCGTCCGCCGGCTTCTTGTCGAGTAGTTTCAACGAATGGTTTACCGAGGCGGCGGCGCGTTTGATGAGTCCCATGGCCCGGATCATCGCGCGGGGAATACGAAGCGAACTGATCGGGAAATTTTCAATCGCGCGGGCGGTCTGGACCCCATAATAGGCATTGGAGGGAACCGGCAGTTCTCCCATCGTGTCGCGCTCCATGCGCGTGGAAGTGGTCATGGATGCGGCGGTGCCGGTTGTGCGCGAAGCTTTCTTCATCGTCGGGTCTCCTCGAATAGCTGGCGGTTGACGTGCTGGAGCCGCGCATCTTAAACGGTCCCCGTGCGGAAGCACAAGCATGGCTGTGTCCGTCCGTGAACTAAACGGACGGCGTCGACGGTGAGATGGTAATGCGATGGCAGGCAGGAGGGTGAAAAAGAAAAGGCCCGCCGGGGGCGGGCCTTCCTTCTCATGGCACCCGATCTCGTTAGGAGATCTTGACGTCGATCTGTTTCGGTTTCGCCTTTTCCGATTTCGGGAGATGCAGGTGCAGAACACCATCCGCATACTCTGCCCTCACCTTGCTCTCGTCGACCGAATCGGGAAGTGTGAAGCTCCGGACAAACCGACCGTACGACCGTTCGATACGATGGTACTTCTTGCCCTTTTCTTCCTTTTCCTGTTTCCGTTCACCCTGAATGGTGAGGACCGCATCTTCGACCGTGACCTTCACATCTTCTTTCTTGACCTCGGGAAGCTCAGCCTTAATGGCATACTCGCTTTCGGTTTCGCTGATGTCGACGGTCGGAGTCCAGTCGGCAACGGTCATGACTTCCTTCCCCTGTCCGCTAGCCGTGCCGGTTGAGGGTCGCGCAATCATCCGGTTTAACCGGTCGGACATCTCCTCCAATTCCCTGAACGGATCCCATCGTACAATCGCCATGGTGGAACCTCCTTGTGTGGATGTGTTGACGCGGTTCACTTGGAACATCCTACGTACTAGAAAGGAGGTAATCTTCACGAAGCCGAAGTCAAGCCCTGAGCCGGAAGAGTTAAAGTCGGTGACGGGGTCTTGACATTGAGACCCCCGGCATTATTTAGTAGCCCTCTTCACACAGGGAGGCGATGACCATGCTGGAATACATGTCTTATGCGCTGCTCGGCGGTATCATGTTTGTGACATCGATTGTCTTGTGGTGGTTCATCGGTCGCACGGAGTAACCGTCACTCCACTACCGCTTGTCGATCGGCACATAGTGCCGATCATGTTCGCCGGAGTAGATCTGGTCCGGCCGATAGAGTTTGTTCTCCCGCAGTTGCTCCAGCCAATGCGCCAGCCACCCGCTTACTCGCGCCATGGCGAACAGCGGCGTAAAGAGATCCACCTCGATGCCCATCTTGTCGTAGATGATACCGGAGTAAAAGTCGACATTCGGGTATATCCCCTTATCCGTTAATCGTTCACCCGCGAGTTGCTCCACCGCCACCGCCACTTCATACAGCGGGGACGTTCCGCAGACGTTGAAGAGACGCATGCAGAGGTCCTGCAGCACGGTCGCGCGCGGATCCTTCACCTTGTAGACCCGGTGCCCGAACCCCATGAGTTTGTGTTTCCCCTCCAGCCTGGCTTCGACTGCCGCGCGGGCTTGAGCCGGGGTGCCGATTTCTCTCAGCATCATCACGACCTCTTCATTCGCGCCGCCGTGCAGCGGGCCCTTCAGCGCGCCGATCGAGGAGGCCACTACGGTATACGGGTCGGCCAGGGTGGAAGCCGTCACCATGCCGGCAAAGGTCGAGGCGTTCATGGTGTGTTCGGCGTGCAGAATCAGACAGTCGTCGAAGACTTCGCTCCACAGCGGATGCGGAACGGTTTCGGTCAGCATATAAAGAAAGTTATCGGAAAACGGCAAATCGTCTCGCGGCGGGATGTACTCGTCCCCGCGTCTCAGGCGCGCCCAGGCCGCCACGATGGTGGGGAGTTTGGCGATCAGCCGCACTGCCGACCAATAGTTGTTGGCCACATCCTTCACATTGCGGCCCGGGTAGAACATGCCGAGTGCCGCGACCGCGGCCTGCAACGCATCCATGGGATGCCCATGCTCGGGCATCACCTTCAACAGATCGACGATGCGAAATTTGATACGTCGGTGGTGCGTGACGTCATCCACCCACTGCGCGAGCTCCGGTGCGGTCGGCAGTCGACCGAACAACAGCAGATAACTCGTTTCGAGAAACGACGAGTGCTGGCAGAGTTCCTCAACGCGGATGCCGCGATATTCAAGTACTCCTCGCGTTCCATCCACATCGCTGATCGCTGATTTTGCAGCAGGAACACCGGCAAGCCCCGGCATGAAGTCGTGCGGCATAGTTTCCCTCTCCTCTCTTCAACAACACGAATGATGACCCACCACGTATGCATCCGGCGCCCGGGGATGCCCTCCCGCGTGCCGCTGCTTCGACCCCACTGTCCACACACGTGCCTGGCTGAGCTTACCATGATCCACGGTGCCGACTCAGCTCTCACCTTGAATTGGTGCGGCCCGCTTGGCATACTGACTCGAACGACGTGTGACTCTCTATGAGGCATTGAGTGAGCGGTGTGACACGGATCCTTGTGCTGCTCGGGCTTCTGGTGTTGGGTGTGGCCTTGTTCACGCTCGGGCGCGATGAGCGACCGGCAGCCTCTTCCGTTGAACCACGCATCGGGCGCAGTACCTTGAGTCATGGCGGGCCCGGCGCCGGATCCATCCCGGTCGCGCCCGCAGAAGCCCCGTCCGCGGATCGCCGGATCCCTTCTAATCAGTCTCCGTACGCAACCACGAGGTGAGGCATGAGCTGGTTCCGCTTGCGGGTGTGGGGAATCGTGACATGGGTGACACTGAGTCTGTTCGTCCCGGTCTGGGCCGATGACGACACTGTCGTGTTTGCCGTCGTCAGCGATGTGCCGAAAGACAGGTCGCGCGTGTCGGCCAAGGCGCTGCTCGACGGCGCCGTCTCCGACTTGAAGCTCCTGCCGGGAGACACGATCCTCGGGAATCCGGTCTGGCGCACCCTGGAAGTCTGTCATGCGCTCAAGCTTGAAGGAATGAAGATGGGAGATGGATTCAAGGTCAGCACGGCACGGGTTCTCGATGCCAGTATGCTGCCGATGGCGCTGCAGGGATATGCCGGGGATTGCTTGATTAAGAAGGCGGTGGAAATTGCGCCGTTGGCAGACTAGTTAGGATGCGGAAAAAATCCGCCAGCGGCGTTCTCGCATCGTTCAGCGCCTCACCGTACCGCACGGGTACGATTCGAGGCTTCACTCGCTGCGGCCTTGCTGGACGGACTTTTTGCGCATCCTGGGAGTTGGCAGTTACGATGCGCAGTCGGGACAGGCGGTCGGTTCTTCGTCGGCGTCGCATTCGTCGGCCGTGAGCGGAAAGAATTGCTCGCACTGCCGGCAGGTGCGGATTTCGAAATACGCCACCCCCTGCTCGTCGATTTCGGTCGGCAGCAGCAGTTCAAGCGGGTCGTAACCTAGTTTCGCGTCATCATCGAAGCGAATGATGGCCAGGCGGTCATTAAAGACTTCAAAGGTGGCTTCCTTGCCTTTCCGTTCCAAACGGTGTCCGACGACAAACACGGGTTGCCCCTTGCGTTTGGTGCGCAGATCTTTCAGGGTGCGTTGCGCCGCTGACGCGCAGGAAAATTTGCCGGCCTGGTCGCTGGTGTCGGTTCCGAAAATTGGCATAGGTCAACAGTATCGCTCTGGGGTGAAGTCTCGTGTGTCCATGTAACACAGGTCAAAAATTTACGTCAAGGGAACCTCATAAGAAGGAGAGAGGCTGAAGGTATGGCGGAGATCACGATTTATCAGAAGCCCACTTGTTCAACGTGTCGCGAGGCCGTTCGGATTGTGCGCGAAAGCGGGCAACCGTTCAAGGCGATCAATTATTATGAGCAACCCTTCACGAAGAGCCGGCTCAAGGCCCTGCTGAAGAAAGCCGGACTGACGGCGCGTGAGGTCTTACGGACGAAGGAAGATCTCTACAAGTCGCTGAAGCTATCCGACCCGGCGCTGAGCGAGGACCATGTGCTCGACCTGATGGTTCTGCATCCGGATTTGATCCAGCGTCCGCTCGTCGAAAAGGGCGACAAGGCCATGCTGGCGCGCCCGGCGGACACGATCACTCAAATGCTGTGAGCTTCCAAGGAAAGTGGGAGCCGGGCGCTTCTGCAGACGTTATTGCAGAGAGGTCGGCGGGCATGACGGAGGACCGGACCTATGTTCGCATTCAGTTCCGTTGATCGCGTGTCGCTGCTCGGGAGGATTCTGCAGCGGCTCAACCTTCGCTTTCCGTCTCTCTTCGTGATGTTCGCCCTCCTCACCCTGGCGGACATCATTGTGCCGGACGTGATCCCGCTGGCCGACGAAATCGGCCTGGCGCTGCTGACGTTGTTGCTGGGGTTGTGGAAAGAGCGTCGGACTCAGAGCCGCGCTCAAGCCACGCGAGGCGCGACGCGCTAGCTCGCATTCCTCATGACAGTTCGTCGGGAAATCGCGCAGTCGCGTTGCGAGACGGGCATGCGGAGCTGTGAGGGACCGAGGCGTACTTGAACAGTACGTCGAGGGACCGAGCGGCGAGCCTGCCAGCCGAAGGCGCGTAGTAGCAGCGAATCCGCGATTGCAGCAGAAGTGCTCATGAAGAATGCGTGCTAGACGGCGGAGGTTACGCGTGATCGAGATGGCCGAAGCGGAGTCTGCCGAGTTGCGGGTCGATCCACACCTTCAGATCGCCGGATAAGACGCTGAGGAGTGTTTCTCCGACCAGTTGCCGGCGCCATCCCCGCAATACGGGAATGTCCATCTCCTCCACCGGCGAGGCGCGTTCGACCAGGGCCTGCAAGTCACCGGTGGTAGCGATCAACGTCGGGGCAATGTTCTCCACGGAGGCACGAGACTTCAGCACAGCCTGCAGCAGCTCCAGCACGCCGGTAGACTCGGGGTCTGGTTTGCGATCGCGCGGGACCTCGGGCCATTCGGATTCCGGTCGCGCCAACGCCTGCTGCATGGTGGCGAGAAGCGCCTGTCCGTTTCGTTCGACTTCCGACGAATACATCCCCCGCATGCCGCGCAATTGATCCAGTGTGCGCGGTGTTTGACGGGCCAGTTGCACCAGCACCTCGTCACGCATCACTCGTCCTCTCGGCACATTTCGACGCCGGGCCTCCCCTTCACGCCAGGCTGCAAGGTCGCGCAGGACGCCGGCTGCGCGTGGTTTGAGGCTATCCCATCCACGGATTCGTTGATATCGCTCCTGCGGGTCTCGCGCCTGCGCGCCGAGAGAGACCTCCAAGCGGGCAAATTCCTCGTCCACCCACTCCGAGCGACCCATCACGGATAATTTCTGCCGGAGATGCTGATGCACCGGGAGCAGAAAGGTCACGTCATCCAGGGCATAAATCAGCTGCTCCCGGCTCAGCGGCCGCTGGCTCCAATTCGTAAACGTATGGGCCTTGTCGAGTTTCACACCCTGGACGCGCTGGACCAGGTTGGCATAGGCGGTCTGCGCGCCGTAGCCGACCATGGCGGCGGCGATTTGCGTATCGAAAAACGGCTTCGGCAGACGTCCGGCATGGTGCGCAAACAGTTCCAGGTCCTGCCGTCCCGCATGCAGCACTTTTTCAATGCGGGCATCGCAGACAAGCTCCCAGAATCGGGCCATTGGCGCGGTCTCTTGCACGGCCGGGAAGTCGATGACCGCCGCCACCCCTTCCGCTGCGACCTGGATCAACTCCAGGCGGGGAATGAAATGCTCTTCCCCCATAAATTCGGTGTCGATAGCAATGACGGAGCTGTTGATCAGCTGATCACAAAGCGCGTCGAGCGACTCGTCGGAGGTAATGAACGTCTGTTCCGGTTCCAGTGTGGCCATGGGTTACTCAGTGGGACGATATTCCGCCCCGCGTGAAATCGGCGGTTCGGTGTTGCTCAGGCTCAAGTATTCTTTGAGAAATTGATAGGCTTCGAGGATGCGCCGGAGCTCTGGTTCTGAACTGCGGTCGCCGTTGCGCGCATCGGGGTGGAGTTCTTTGGCGCGTTGACGGAAGGACGTGGTCACATCGGCGAGCGGAGTGCCGAACTCGAGGCCCAGAATCTGATAGGCATCGTAGGCATTGGTGACTTCATTGGTCGCGCCGGTGGGACTTCCCTCCCCTCCCGCGGCTTTGAGAAAGTCGGCCAGGTTGATTTTGCGGCGCCGGCGGCGCGGACGTTCCCGCACTTCACTGTCGAGTTCGTCCCAGCGGTCTTCGACGAACTCCAATCGGGACTCCAGCCGAATGGCGCCCGAAACATCCCTCACCAGTTCCAATTCCTCTTCGATCTGTTGCAGCGACCGTTCGACTTCTTCGAGCCCAGGTTCGATGCGGAAGTAGCTGTCGACCCGTTCCTGCATCATGAAGTCGACGGCAAACTCCATGCTGTCGACATTCTTGGCGCGCAACATGCCGATGCGCCGCCGCATGCCTCGCTGATATTTAAACAGGCGATTGGTCGAAAAGGCCACAAGTCCTCGTTGGGCGTGACCCTCCAGGGTTCCGGCAAGGTCGTGGGCATCTTAGCACAACCGTTTGCGCTTCGATAAGAGCGGAGCATCGGGGTCTGGTGAAGGGTTGAGAGGTCTACAGGCACCAAAAGCCGAGCGCAGCGAGGATCGTGGGTGGCAACGCACCCAGGAAGAGTCCCAGCGGATTGATGGACTCATCCTCGAAGTGGCCGCGAAGCATGGCCACGCCGGCAGGGTTCGGCGCATTGGCGATGATGGTCAGGCCGCCGCCCGTGACTGCACCGGCCACCAGCGCGTATTTAAATCCATCCGACAAGCCTTCCACGAGCGACCCGAGATAGGTCAGCGCCGCATTGTCGGTGAAGGCCGTCAGGATGGTCGCCCCGAAGAAGACCGCATCGTTGCTCATGCTCAGCAGGATCGGTTGCAGCCACCACTGTTGCTGCCCGCCCATCACGACCAGGCCTGCCAGAAAGAATCCCACAAGTAAGCCCTCGCGCAGGATCAAGCGATCCTGGTGTCGTTCGTAAGCCTGGGCGACACCCAGGAAGAACAGAAAGACTCCCAGGAACATCACCGGGTGATGGGCGAAGAGCACCACTATTCCAAGAAAGACCAGGTGCAGCACGACCATCGTGAAGGGCACCCTGCCATGTGCTGTTTCGCGGCCCTCTGCAGAGATTCGACAGAGCTCCCTACGGAACAGCAGCGCCGCAGCCAGCGCATTGACGACAACCACGACCGCGGCTTTCCATCCGAAGTTTCCCATCATGAACGGGAAGTCCCAGTGCCAGGTGCCGGCCACCATTAAGACCGGAGGCGCGGCAAACGGTGTGAGCGTGCCGCCGATCGAAACATTCACAAACAGCACTCCCAGGGTGGCATACCTCAAGGGTTTCGAAAGGCCGTTCCGAAAAAACCGGTCGCGCAGCATCAGGGCGGCCAGGGTCATGGCTGCTGGTTCGGTAATGAATGACCCCAGCAACGGCACCAGCGTCAGAATGGTGAAATAGGCGCTCAGATTGTGCGGCAACGGGAGGGCCTTGCTGAGCAGCCGCACTCCGCTCGTGGCGGCATGCAGAATCGGGCGCGTGCCCGCGATGACCATGATGGCGAAGACGAACAGCGGTTCTGTGAAGTTGCGTGAATCGAGGTAGTGTGTCGCGGCAGCCGGCCCATCGGTGACGAACATGACGGCGATGAGGACGAGCGCCCAGAAGCCGAAGACGACTTCGACTTCCCCGAGCAAATGCCACAGCCCGGCATGCGCCGGTCTTGTATGGGCCAGGTGCTCAAAAAATGCGGTGGA
>DAONAB010000146.1:0-7967 GCA_035400805.1 Nitrospira sp.
GTGCCGATCTGGTTTCTGCTGGTTTGCGTACATAGCCTGGCGATCCCTTACACGCAATACTTGCTGACGGCTCGCCGGAGCGTCCTCCTCTCCTGGTCTTCCGTCCTGATGGGGATGAGCACGATGGGGCTTGTCGCTGCGGCAACGTGGCTGTTCGGTGTCATTGGAGCGACGAGTGCGGCGGTGTTTGGCGCGTTTGCATTGCATGGGATGCGCTTTTTCCTGGCACGTCGATTCGGATGTCCCTATGGGATTGAACCCGGGGCCATCTGGAGCATGGCTGCTGTGCTCGTGGTGTATATGGTGACCTATACCGTGGGGCTGCCCTTTTCGGTCAAGGTGTTGATGGCCATCGCAGTGATAGCCGTCGTGGGGGTGAAGACGGCGCCGCTCTGGTCCTGGCAAGTCGTGGCGCGATTGTGGTCGGCGCCGAGGTAAGTCGCAACCTACGTCGTATCGACACCGGCTTGTGGCAATTGGAATGCGAAGGGGGCCGCAGTGACGCAGATGAGACATATTTTGAAAGGAGACGGCAATGGCAGGTGAGAGGTCAACGGGTACTTCGCAGAAGGACGTCGGCACGGCGCGCACGTCCGGGCAGCTCGTCAGCGGCGAGCCGGCAGGAATTGTCAGCGGCCACTTCAGCCATTGTCAGAATTGTGGCCATCAGCCGCTTCTCTCGATCATGGATTTCGGCCACCATCCGCCCTGCGATTCATTGATTCGACCCGAGCAACTGACCAAGCCCGAAGCGTTCTATCCCTTACACCTCCTGCGTTGCGAACAGTGCGGCCTCGTACAGATCGACTATGCCGTGGATCCCGCCGAGTTGTTCTACGAAGGCTATCCCTACATGACCGGCATTACCGGCGCGCTGAAAAGCAATTTCGATGCGATGGCGGGGAAAGTGATCGAGACCTTGAAGCTTCAGCCCGGGAGCCTGGTCATCGACATCGGGTCGAACGACGGGACGATTTTGGAGGGGTTCAAAGCGCGAGGCATGCGGGTGTTGGGCGTGGAGCCGACGGGCATTGCAAAGATTGCCAATGCGAAAGGCATTCCGACCCGGCAGGCGTTCTTCAGCGAAGACGTCGCGCGGGATATCTTGAAAAAGGAAGGGCCGGCGTCCCTCATTACGGCGGCCAACGTCTTTGCGCATGTCGCCAACCTCGGTCCTTGTCTCCGCGGCATTCATGCGTTACTGGGCGAGCGCGGCACCTTCATCTCCGAGTCGCACTATTTGCTCGATCTGATCGAGACGCTGCAATATGACACGATTTACCATGAGCACCTGCGCTTTTATTCGATCAAACCGATGCAGGATATGATGAAGCGTTTTGGCTTCCGCGTGGCCGATGCCGAGCGCATTCCCAATCATGGTGGATCGATTCGCGTCTATGCCGTAAAGGAGACGGACGCCAAGCCTACCGACCGGCTGCAGGAGTTGGTCAAACAGGAGGAATCGTACGGTCTCTACGGGTCTGCCTTGTACACCACCTTTGCTCAGCGGGTCCGCCAGTCTAAATGGAAACTGATGCATCTCTTGTCGGATTTGAAAATGAAGGGGCACCGAATTGCGGGCATCGGATCGCCGGGCCGCTCCAGCACGGTGATGAACTATTGCGGTATCGGTCCGGATTACCTGGATTACACGGCTGAGCAGGCCACCTCGCTCAAGGTGGGATTATTTACGCCGGGCACGCATGTGCCGGTGGTGGATGAAAAGCGTCTCTTTGAGGATCAACCGGACTATGCGCTGGTACTGGCGTGGCACTTGGGAGACACGATCCCTCGCAAGTTACGCAGCAAGGGGTTGCGGTCGAAGTTCATCATGCCATTGCCCGATCCTGTCATTCTCGACTGGTAACGCTGAGGCCAGGAGCCTTGCATGGCAACACTCAGCGTCGGAATCATCGGGACCGGTTTCGGGGCGAAGGTTCTTGCGCCGGCGTTCAAGACCGTTCCCGATGTCGAGGTGCGGGCGATCGCCGGGCAGGATCCTCAGAAGGCCGCGCTGGCCGGGCACGCATCGGGCATTTCGACCGTCCATGATTCCTGGCAACGGCTGATTGACGATCCGGAGGTTGAGGCGGTCGTGGTTGCTGTTCCACCGTCGGCTCATTTCGAGGTGGTGACCGCGGCATTACGGGCAGGCAAACATGTCTTGTGCGAAAAGCCGTTTGGCATTGATGCCGATCAGGCCGCGCAGATGTGTGAGCTTGCGCGCCAGAGTGGTCGGATCTGCATGGTCGATTATCTGTTTCGTATGGCCCCTGAGCGGGTTCGGCTGAAGGAGTTGCTCGATGGTCACGAGCTCGGGCGCCTCATCAGAGTGACGGTCGAATGGACGGTACGAGGGCGCGCCGCCGGAAACAGCGCCTGGTCATGGCAGTTCGATCCGTCCGCCGGAGGGGGGGTCTTGTTCGCGTTTGGTGCGCATGTCGTCGATTATCTCCAATGGTTGATCGGACCAGTCCGGAGCGTGGCCGTTCGTTTGAGTACCAGGGGCAGAGCTGCACAGTCCCCTCCGATCACTCATCCCGTTGCGGCGGATACGCTCGACGCGATGCTGCTATTGGAGGGCGAGATTCCTGTCTCGATGACCGTGTCGAACGCGACACCCGGTGGGCGCGGACATTGGCTGACCATCTATGGCGAGCGCGGAGCGTGTATCGTCGGAAATGCCAACCTCGCCGATACCGTGATCGGCACCAGTCTCTATCGGTCGGATGCGGCGACCGGAGCGTTGCGTCAGATACCGGTCGATTCGGTCGGCAGTGAAGAGGTGGCCGACGGACGGACCTTGCTGGTGAGTCGCATCGCCGAGAGTTTTGTGCGCGCTATTCGATCAGGAACGCCAGTGGCTCCTTCATGTCAAGACGGGTGGCGCGCTCACGTGGTGATGGACGCCATGCGACAGGCTCACCAGCAGCAATGCTGGGTGCCGGTGCGGGGTGCCTCATCGCAGGATGGGGGCAGGAGCGCCAGCCCGCACGTTCAATGAAGATTTTTATTCTGTTATCCAATGCCCCTCATTCCAAAGGTGAAGCGATCGAGGTGGTGGGGCATGAAGTCGTGGAGAAGGCGCAGCAACTTGGCCACTCAGTGGTGGTGCAGGTTCTCCTTCGAGATCCTCGCGGGAGTGCGGCAGCGAACCAGGCCGAACAGCTCTTGCGCGAGGTCAGGCTTCCCGGAGTGGCCGTCTGTCCCATGTTATATGTGGAGGATGTGACGCACGATTCCTCCAATCGGGGAGCGATGTCACGACTTGGCCGTTTGTGCGGCGCATTGACCCTGCGGCGTCTGTTTCCTGCCGCTGGACTGGGGCCGATGGTGGAACGCCGGGTGAGCGAGGCCGGTGCCGATGCGATCGTGAGCATCTGGAGCTGGGAGGCGCTGGCTGCGACCTATCACATAGCAGGCGTCCCGAAGTTTGTGTATTACGGAAATCCCGATCATCTGCCGATGCAGGCCCGGCTCCGACATCCCGATCTGTTCAGTCTTCCGACGGCCTCGATGAGGGATCGTCTGTGGTTATGGTTCGAGCGAATGCGGAATGAACGGCGAAAGCGGCTGAACATCCGTATGATGAATGCTTGTGAGGTCACCGCCAACAATTCGCGGTTAGATGCGGACTTTTATCGCGAGCACGGACATCCGCATTCGATCTATCTGCAAAACATGTGGCCGGCGGTGGACTCGGCGCCGCTGCCTGTCTCGCTGTCTGATGTGCAGTCGCGTCCGATCAAAATTATCGGGAGTGTCGGCAATCTCGGCGCAACCGGCAATACCTTCGCCTTGACGTACCTGGGCCGGGAGCTGTTGCCGCGACTGGCGAGTCGATTCAAGGATCGTCCATTTGAAATCCATTTGTTGGGGAAAGGCACTCCATCGGCCGTTGCGGCCGCCGTGCTCAAGGATCCTCGAATCAAGGTCCGTGGGTGGGTGGAGGACATCAATGAGGAGTTCCGATCGGCGTCCTCGTTCCTTGTGCTCACGAATGTGAATGCCGACTTCCTGGTGGGGAACACGAGAATTCTGCTCGCCTGGGCTCTCGGTACCTGTGTCATCATGCATGAGAACAGCCGCCTGGCCATGCCGGAGATCGAGCATGGCGTCAATGCCTTGCTGGGAAAGACGCCCGACGCACTGGCGGACTGGATTCTCGCGGCAGTCGACGACGAGACACTTCGAGACCGAATCGGGCGGGGGGGACAGCAGACGTTCGAGACGTACTATCGATCGGATGTGGTGGTTCCGAAAATGTTTGCTCTTGTGCAGGACATGGTGGACCAATGCCGTCCGCTCTCTGCCCGAGCCAACGGGAATGCCGTTCATTAGTGACGGTGACAGACAGGCGAACCAGTAACGACTCGCTACGCGAGTTAGATTAAGAGGGGATCGTGAAGAACGCTATTGCTTCTCGGATCGGAGAAGGACTTGCTACCTTGTTACCCGAGTTCTTATGTACGGCGTTTGCTCGGCAATTGGCGGAGCGAAACCCGCAACTGCTGTTGGAAGCGCTGGGGCCGAAGCTGAATCGGACGCCCTCGCTGGATACGATGCCGTTCGATTTATCCCCGTCTGCGCCGCTTCAATTCGAAGACCTGTCCGGTTTGTTCGCCAGTACCTCGCTCGATCATGGAGTGATTGCCATGACCGTCAGGCAAACCGCCTATCTGTTCGGCTTGGTCCGTCGATTGAAGCCCCGCAAGGTCATCGAAATTGGTCGGTACAAGGGAGGGTCGACACTGACGATTGCCGCAGCCATGAACGGGCAGGGCGAATTCTGGTCGATCGACCTCGGCGAAAAGGAAGCGCGGTTGCATCAGCGGGGGACGAAGCGCACGTTTGACGACGAGATTCGTGACATTTGCAAGCGGTTCGGATTGTCCGTGACCTTGCTTGTCGGCGATTCGCGCACGATCGAAGTCGAGACCGGCGAGGTCGACCTCGTGTTCATCGACGGCGATCACAGTTACGAGGGCGTGAAGAATGATTTTGAGCGGTTCGGCCGGCGCGTGAAAGTCGGCGGCGCGGTGCTCTTCGACGATGCCTGTGATGAAGCCGTCTTCCACACGCATTCGGAGTCGGTCGGAAAGCTGTTGAACGAAATCGTGGCGCAACAATCGTTCCGCCTCGTCAAGTCAGTCAATCGGTTGGCTCACATCGAGCGAATTCGGTAGGAGGCCTCCGTGCTGGTTGGTATTTTCGGCGCTGGTCGCAACGGGTCGTCGCTGCTCATGCGGCTGCTGGATGGCAGTCCCGGCCTGTGGATCTATCCGATCGAACTGAACTACTTGCGCAGTTTCGCGCCGTGTTCGCTGAGGAGCGCCGTGAAACGGACGTTGGCGTCCTGTGCGTCGCACCTGCCGGGTCAAGCAGGAGGGACGTTCGAGCAGCGGCAGCGGCAGTTGTTTCGAGCCTGGGCAGCCGACCAGCTTGATGAGCTCAAGCAGACCTATCTGGATAAGCTGGTACAGCCCATCACCCCCGACGGCGTTCCGCTCGAGCGTATCATGGCGCGCGTCACCGGCGATGCGAAACACGATCTGGAATCCTATCTGGATGCGATCCGACTCTGTTTCGATCAGCGGATGTTGCCGGCGACGCCGCTGCTGATGTTCAAGTCGATCGAAGTCTCCGATCTTTCCCGCTACCAGGCCCTGTTTCCCGGCATGAAATGTATTCACATCATGCGGCATCCCTATTCCAATTACAGTTCGCTCAAACGTACGGACATGGTGCTGAAACAAAAGCCCTTCTGGTTTCAAGGCGGGGACATTCTCCGATTGCAGCTGGAATCCCGGTGGATCCCGCATGCGGAATTTACGCTGCGTGGCCTTACGACGGACCCGACGCAGCACTATCTCGTTCGCTATGAAGATATCTGTGATGCGCCGACCCGCACGGTCACCGATATTTGCTCCTGGCTGGGCGTGTCGCCTCCTGAAGAGCCGACGGTTCAAACCGTTCTGGGCGGTCGGCATACGAAGTCGCTGCCGATCAATTCCAGCTTGAAAGGCGTGGAAACACCCGCGGAGGTCGTCTCCGATATGGCGAAGGCCTATGGGTACGATGACATTCTGACTGAGCGCGAGCGAAAGTTGATCTTACTCCGGACCTATCAACTCGGTCGGCGGTTGGGATATTTTTCCGAGCAGGAGGCCGCGCAGGTCCCGGCCAAGTTGCCGCTATTTCTGCAGTGGCTGGCGCCGGATCAGTGGGAATATATGAACGCCTCCTCGAAGGTCCGATTAGCGCGCGCTCTGATTCAGCGACGGCTCTACCTGTGCCGTATCCTGCTCTCGCCGCTTGCATAGTTGCCGGGACTACACGATATGAAGTTTACGCTTCGCGACAAGACCATGTTTCAGACGGCGTTCTCGCCGACCCGCGAAGAAGCGCGCACCTTGTTGGACTATGTGCGGTATCTGTGGGATGAGGACGTGGGCGCTCAGATTGCGGCGCACCCGTTGTATCGCCCGTCGGATTTATGGACGCACTGGGCGGGACAGACCTTCACCGGATTTTCACTAGACCGGTTGCTGTTGCAAGGCGGTCATGCGTTTCCTTCTTCCGTCGAAGTCGGGTTGGGAGGCGAGGAGGCAGGAAACACCCCTCGTTGGCGGCGCTGTCTTGGCGCATTGTTCGGTGGCCACGAAGCCGCCCGCATCCGTCGAGGCCGGGATCCGGTGCAACTATACCGGCAGTTTCGCCGGTTCTATCCCCAGGTCTCTGTGTCTCCGGAGCATGAGCGCTGGTATGCGTGGCACCCCAATCCGTATTTCCGATGCCTGGAAGCCTACGTACTGCGGGAAAAAAAACCGCTTCCCGGCTCGATGCTGGAAGTCGGCGCGGGGGCCTGTGTCAATGTCGCCTTCTACCGGAGTTTGAATCCATCCCTCCGCGCGACGGTCATCGACCTCCCGGAAACGATCCTGTTCGGATATTGTTTTTTGAAGAGCGTCTTTCCTGAGATTCGGATTGCCTTGCCCAACGAGGCTGAATCGACGCAGACCGATGAGCAGGTGGATGTCCGTTTTTTGCTGCCGACCCAGGTGGATCTCGTGCCGGACGACAGTATGGATTTCAGTTTCAATATGTCGTCGTTTCAGGAAATGACCATCGAAACGGTCAACCACTATCTCCGGTTCATGGCGCGCACGCTCAAGCCCGGTGGAACGCTCCTCTCCGTCAATTTGGAGACATCGCGCTATTTGGAGCGGAATGCATTGAACAACTTCGACTTTTCCCTGTACCATGCGGCACCGCGAGTCCAGCCTGCGCCGTTCGGAACGGACCTGGTCGGGCATATACCCGGGTTGCGCATTGCGCACGCGGAAGTGGTGAATGCAGCGCAGGTGCTGGAGGCGGCAGGGGCCTGATGCATGTCCTAGCGGTCATTCCTGCCCGCGGGGGATCGAAATCGATCCCCTTGAAAAACATCCGTCCGTTGAACGGCACCCCGCTGCTGGCATTTACGATCCAGGCCGCCAAGGGCTCGACCTATCTCGATCGATGCGTCGTCTCCACCGACCATCCCGATATCGCCCGGGTTGCACGTGACTACGGCGCGGAGGTGATCGAGCGGCCCCCAGAGTTGGCGACCGACCAAGCCCCGACCGAATGGGCGTTGTTGCATGTCCTGGAGGTGCTGGCAAAGGACGGGTATCGGCCTGAGTATGTGGTCACCCTGGAGCCCACGTCTCCGCTCAGGACGACGGGGCTGATCGATCGCTGCATTGCCGAGGCGATCCGACATCCGCAACTGGATTGTGTGATGACGGTAACGGAGACCCGCAAATGTTATGGTCGTCTGCAGGACGGCCGGTTCGAATACCTGTTTCCGGATCAGCCGAGACGGCGGCAGGAACGCCGGCCGTTGTTTGAAGAGAGTAGCACCGTGTATGTGACGAAAACCGATGTGCTTGAGCGCGATCGATCGGTCCTGGGCCGAACGCGGT
>DAONAB010000147.1:0-2167 GCA_035400805.1 Nitrospira sp.
CGCGCCATGGCCATGGGGGGAGGCGGGATGCCGGACATGAATGCCATGATGCGCATGGCCATGAGCGGCCGCGGCGGGTATCCGGGGATGGCCCCGCCTCCACAAAGCGACGATGTAATCTATCTCTGCGTGGCCGACGTGTTGGTCACGGAGCAGGGAAAGAATGGCCCGGCACGAGCCTACAAAATGCGGTCAGTCGCCCATGTGCTGCAAAAACACCTGAACATTGAAGAAGCCACGCCGATCGTACGGGAGAAATTCGGTACCAGCATTACCGGCCCCTTCTAGAGTGCGTCTCTAGTCACCTTGCCTCGACACCAAATGAACCGCTCCGGCCTTGATCGCGGCGGTGATGACCAGCCCTGATGCCAGCTTGAACTCCTCTGCCGTCGACCTGGTCACCATGGCGACCAGGGGAAATCCACAATCGAGAGTGACCCGCGCCGACGCCCCCAACATGGTCACGGCCTGAACCGTTCCCGTCAGGTGATTGCGCGCGCTGCTCCCAGAGGCTCGCCCCTGTTCAAGCACCACATCCTCCGCCCTGATGCAGGCGAACACGTCGGGCCCGATTGATTCCGTCTCAAGCGCCATGAGGGTCGTGCCATTCACGCTCACGCGCACCATGCCGCCGGTGGCCTCCACAACCCGCCCCTTCACCACAGTTTCCACACCGACCACGCGCGCCACGTCCGCATTCTGCGGGCGGCTGAACACGTCGACCGGCGCCCCGACCTGCAACACCTCTCCCGCACTGATCACCGCCATCACATCGCCCAACGTCAGGGCCTCGGCCCAATCGTGGGTCACAATAATCGACGGCAAGGCCAGCTGCTTCAGGAGCGCCCGGAGTTCATCACGCAAGTGCAATCGCGTCGGCGCGTCCAACGCGGACAACGGTTCGTCCAGCAACAATAACAGCGGCCGAGGCGCCACGGCTCGTGCCAACGCGACACGCTGCTGCTGCCCTCCGGACAGTTCCCTGGGTTTCGCCTGCTCCAGCCCGCGCAACTGAAACAGCTCCATCACCTCATCAACCCGTTTCTTGCGTTCTGCTGAAGGAAGGTGGTTCAGGCCGTAGGCGATGTTTCCTGCCACGGTATAGGTGGGAAACAACGCATAATCCTGCGACATGTAGCCGATATGGCGTTTTTGTGGCGGGACACGAATCCCCGAGGCGGTCTCCAGCCACACCCGTGACACAAAACGAATCGTGCCTTCCTCCGGCCATTCGAGCCCGGCGACAGATCGCAGAATAGTCGTCTTCCCCGATCCCGACGGGCCAAAGAGAATCAGCACCGTCGCCCCCTCGACCGGGTAGCGGATCTGCGCACGAATCGGCGCCCGACCGGGGAACGTCTTCACCAGATGGATCGTTATTTCCGCGGCCATGCTGCCCACACGTTTCGATTCACGGCATACACCACCAGCAACACGGCGTAGGACACCACGAGCAGAAATAAGGCCGTCTTCGCCGCGCCCGCATAATTCAACGCCTGCACCTCATCATAAATATCGATGGACACTGTGCGGGTGGAGCCTTCGAGATTGCCGCCGATCATCAACACCACGCCGAATTCTCCCATCGTATGCGCAAAACTCAATACCGCGCCGGTCACCAGACCGGCGGTGGACAGCGGGACGATCAGTCGAAAAAAAGTCTGCAGTTTCGACAGGCCCAATGTCCAGGAGGCTTCGATCAACCGCCGGTCCACCTGATCGAAGGCCGCCGCAAACGGCTGCACTGCGAACGGGAGGCTATAGAGAATGGAAGCGAGGAGTAATCCCTCAAAGGTGAAGGGCAACGGATGGCCGACTAGCTCGGTGTAGAGACGCCCGAACGGGCTGTGAGGACCGATCGCGATGAGAATATAGAAACCCAGAACGGTCGGAGGGAGCACCAGGGGCAATGCCACCACGGATTCGACCAAAAATTTCCACCGCCAACGGGAAAAACTAATCCAATAGGCGATGGGAAGGCCGACAAATAAGAGCGCCAAGGCCGTGAGGCCGGCTAACTTACAGGTGACCCAAATTGCGATCCAGTTCACGCGCGCGCCCCAACCACGACCTGACATTCCCGACCGGCGTCATCGTAGGAACACCGGCCGGGAAGATCAACTGCTTCCAGCTATTATTTTCCGATCATGACCTCGGTGGCCTTCAC
>DAONAB010000147.1:2267-7869 GCA_035400805.1 Nitrospira sp.
TTCGGTAATGTGAATCCATACCGGATCATGATCTCCTGGCCCTGAGGCCCTTGTAGAAAAGCCAGAAAATTTTTGGCTAGCTCCTGATGCTTCGACTGCTTCAAGATGGCCGCCCCTTGTTCCAACGGCGGATGCGCCTCCGCAGGAATCTCCCAATAACTGCCAGCGCTTCTCATGGCCGGGGCCAGCGCCAACGAGAGGGCAATAATCCCCACATCGCAGGCACCAGACTCAATGAATTGCGCCGCCTGAGAAATGTTTTCCCCCAACACCAAACGGTCTTTGACCTCGGCATAGACCTGGGCATGCTCCATCGCAGCCACGGCCACACGTCCATAGGGTGCGTGCTTGGGATTGGCAATGGCAATCTTCTTCACCCGCGCCTCCTTCAAGACCGTCAATCCCTGACTCACATCCACGGGAGAGCTCTTCGGCGCCCACAGCACCACACGACCCACCGCATACCGATATAACGACCCAGGCACAGTCAGGCCGGCCTCCTCCAGTTTTTTGGGATACCCGATATCCGCTGAGAAATACAGATCGAAAGGCGCACCTTGCTGGAGTTGTGCATAAAAGTTACCTGATGAGCCCAATGATAACTTCACGCGATGACCGGTCTGCTGTTCAAATACGCCGATCACTTCCTTGATGGCAAAATTGAGATCGGACGCGGCCGCCACGGCGATCTCCTCGGCGTTGACAGGACTCACCGCACACATAATGAACAGGATGATCGCGAAGAATCTTCTCATATTCGGTACTCCCTAGAAAGTTGCCAAAGAATGGCTCGCTGCGTCTGCACTGCCATCTACGTGCCGTCTCGCGTCAACCAACACCGCAGGATACGAAAAATGGCCGTCCAGCAAGGCCGCATCGAACGAGGAGGCGAATCGTACTCTGGGGTACGGTGAGCCTCGGAGTGACGCGAGAACGCCGCTGGCGGACGTTTTCCGCATCCTGCTAGAAGAAGATTTGATACTGAACACGTATGGCATTTTCAATCAAGGTTCCGCCCACGGCATCCAACGGGACTGTTCCCGACCCCGGCGGCAGCGGTGCGCTTCGACCGATGGCGTATCCTCCCGTACCGAACTGCGTATTGCTATAGGTCACCATGATTTGATGATCGTAGGTGCCGTTCAAAAACCAGTTCAACGATACATCGGCCTGACGAATCAGATCGTTGGCGGAGTGGGTATCAGGATCCCAGTAGGCATACCGGGCCGCCACTTCCACCGTGCGAGGAACCAGGTAATATCCGCCTTGCACATACCAGCCCATGGCATTCCCGAAATTATTCGGCGCCGTCGTCGTGCAGGCCGCGTTCATGCAGGGAAGCCCCTTGTCGTGACGGATCACGTTCTTGAAATAGAACTCGCCCTGCAGCGAGAACCCGCGGTATTTGAATACCCCATCGGCCGCCCAGGTGGAATAGTCCACAATACCCAGCCCCAGTTGCCGACCATTGCCGAAGGCCGCCAACTGACGCCTGATGTTGAGGTTGGCCAAATCGAGGCCGACAAAGGCGTTGTCGGAACTGGTATTCACCCCGGGATTATAGGAATACCCACCGCCGACGGCGAATTGGGGTGTTTCGGAATAGGCGAGATCGCCTTCTCCATAGCCCGGACGTCCGAGAATATTCCAATTCAGTCGGGCCACATACATGAGCCGATCCACGTCGATACGCGTATTGGCATTCAAATTGCGCTGGTTGGCGGGACAGCCGGCCGGCGAAGGGAAGGGATTGCCGCTCGTCTGGCCTCCTGGACAGCCAACGGTGGCTTCTTCAGACGTGAACGAGCCCAGTCGATTGAAACTCGGACCTGCTCCGTTGAACACCCCGAAGTAGTAGTTCACGGGGAACAACTCTTCATCGTTCATAATCGTGATACCGATATCGCGTCGATCGAGACCGCTCGCGGTAAAAGCATCCTGCACCAGAGCGCGTTCAGCGAATTGCATCGACGCCGTGGAATTGATCTGTGACCGGTTGAAGTACACCTTGTACTGCCCGAACTGCACGTTGGCCCATGGCAGTTTTGTGTATGTAAAGTTGACATCAAAGAGGGAAAGCGAGCCCGGTGACTGCGCATTTTCGGCAGTCTCCGCCCGCATCTGAATGTAGTATTTGAAATCCGGGTCGAAGAGATGGCCCATGAAGTAAAACCGCAGCCGCCGAACATTGAATGAAGATGTACTATTTTCCGACCTATTGGCCCGATAGTCGCCAAATACGCCGAGGAGCTCGGGGAAGTTCTTGGCTTCACCGGGATTTCTCCAGGCATCGTTCCGGAATCGTTGGGTGTACCGGAGTTGGGATCGGAAGCGGATTTTGAGGAAAAAGGCATTGTCGTTCATCGAAAGATTAAACCCGCGGTCGTACCAGCCACGGAAGGTAGGCGACAGCAGTTGCGTCCGCTCCTCGGAATCTTTGACGACCTGATCGTACTCCTCCTGCGTAATCATGCCGCTCTTGACCGATCGTTCGAGCAGCAGCTTGAGCGAGGGGTCCATGCTTTCGACAAACACATACTTGCCGTCTTTTTCGACCAGCTTTCCGGTGTCAGCCGCCTCACTCGCTCCCGCAGAGAACAGCCAGGCCGCTAATACCGCCACAAGGCCCAGCAGCACACGGTAACCACACCATTGATGGCAAAAAATATACAGACCTTCCCTGAGTCTCTTCATACATGGCTCCATCACTGTCATTGAGTTCGTTGAACGATCGGAGGCGTAACGGTCTCCCGACCGTCAGCGAGGCGTCGTGGCACCAGCCTCACCCGATTTCAAGAATTGCCGAAATTCGACCGCCGGCACGCGCTTCTCATCGGTCGCGTAAAAGCGGCCCGGTTCGAAGTACAGGATGTATTCCTTCGGCGTCGGCGGAGGGAGTGGATAGTTGGAGTCGTAATCATCTGATTTCCGGACGGGAATCTGTGTATGGAAATACTCGATGGTCAGGTACAAATAGGGATCACGCACGGCCACCCACCCGGCAATCGTGTCTCGCCCGTAGACCGGATTGAAGCCCGGATTGCGCACTTCAAAATGCACCCTGTCGTTGGGGCCGACTTGCTGAAATCCCTGCGCCAGATAGGGCGCGAGCGCATGCAAATCGTCTTCGCGAAACAGTGGCTTCGGTGGTTGCTCCTCAGCGAACCAGCGCAACGGCAAGCGTTGCTGTTCACGGATTGAAAACCCTCGTAGCAGACTGGTAAGTTCAGCGCTCTTCAATTGCGCTGGATGCGAATACGTTTGAGGCTGCACGTCGCGCTGAACCGCAACCACAACACGCTGATCCTCATGAATCGTTTTGGTGGTATAGGGCAATCTGGCACAGCCGGTCGCTGCCAGGGCCCACACGAGCATAAGGGCGAGGACAGCCGTCCCTCGCCTATTGCTCCTGACACATCTGTTACTCATTACGCCTCCTTCACGCAATTTTGTCGCATTAATACAAATATTAAATGTATGTATTCTTGCACCATGAACAAATTTTTTACCGCCCGCTCATAGCCGGCACCGCATACCCCGCTTGCCGCACCAGCCGTTGCGCCTCCGCACTCTGGATATAGGTCAGGAATTCCTCGCAGAGCCGGCGATTGGGGCAGTACCGTTCCATCGCCATGGAGTGCACCGTCGGTTTGTAGCCTTTGCTGATGACTCCCACGACCCGTAACCGTTGCTGCTGCTCAACGGCCTGATCTCCGAAAATGATGCCGACGTCGGCTTGCCCGCTCAACACATGGTCAATCACACCACGCCCATCGGTCGCCATGTCCAACCGTCCCTTCAACGATTCTTCCATTCCTGAGGCACGCAACATATCGGCTGTCTGCGCTCCCAACCTCGTTCGCGCCTGCTCGGCAATTGCGAGACGTGCGCTTCCCTGAGCAAGCGCCTCGATCGACCCTGGAGCCTCCACCAAAGACTCGGGCACCACCAACACCAACTGATCCACAGCGTACGTGCGCTTCGTGCCGGGTAAGACATAGTATTTCACCTGCAAGCGCGTGATGACTTCATCACCACCGGGTGCCACGAGGCTGATCGGCCCGCTACCGATGAAATACTGCCCGACCATGCTGTTTTCCATCCCGGCGATTGTTTGGCGCAACTGGAGCCCCGAGTCGAAATACAGTTTCACCCGCACCTCGGGATGCGCTTGCTCAAACCCGCTGCTCAATCGCTCGAGCAATCCTTTGAGGCTGGGCGAAGCCGCGATGACAAATGCTTCGGCCGCAAGAGCCTGTCCGGCAGGACACCACAACAACACAGCCACACACCACGTACACAGGAAGGCTCGTACCAGATGATTTCTATGCCACTGCCTTTTCATCGCATTCCTCCAATGCCATCGCACCGACTCGGACCCGCGCTTTGTGGATTTGCGCTATCCCGCCCGTAGGCTACGAACCTTCCCCGTCTCCGTCATGTCATACCCGCCCAGCGCTTCCACTTCGGTACGAAACTGCCGGCTGGCAATCGCGTCGAGGAGATGCGAAAGGCCTGGGTGACTGGACAGGTATCGTTTCGGCAACACCAGATCATACCGGGCCTGCTGCAACGGCACGAAATCGAGCCCGAAGATCTGCGCAGCGGACCGCACGCCAATTCCGACATCTCCATGCCCCTCGGCAATATGCCGTGCGACCTCAAAGTGCGAGCTGACGGTCACGCCATACCCCTTCACACTGGCACCATCGGTTCCTAACGCTTCGAGGCGCTGATCCAGCAACATTCGGGCGGCGGCACCCTCCTCGCGATTGACCAAAACCACGTGCGGGCGAATGAGATCCTCCACACTCCGAATTCGCTTGGGATTCCCGGCTCGAACAAGAAGCCCCTCTTCCCATGCCGCAAAGGTCACGACAATATAGTCGTCGCCCTGCAGGTGCCGCCGAAGGTAAGGCAGATTGGACTCCCCCGTTTTCGCATCGAGAATGTGCAAACCCGCCATGTGCACTTCTTTGCGTTTGAGCGCCTCCAGCGCCGCCGCACTCCCCATCGACCAGCCGACAACCGTGGAGGTGTCCTTGTGACGATGGAGATATTCGCTGGCCAGATTAATAGCCGGATCACAACCGGCCACCGCAATTTCTCGTTCGACGATCTGACGTTCACGCAGCAACCGGACGAGCACTCGGCGATCGGATTTTGCCGAACGTGGACCTGATCCCGCCTTACCGACGATGAGACCGTCCGCAGGCACGGTGTAGTTTAAAATCTCACCCAGCGCCGCCACGGGACGGACAACGAAACGGTCCTCGACCTTGGCAACCTTGACTCTGGTACGCGGCTGAACAGCCGAAACAGCTAACCCCGACCACACCCAATCTCCTTCGATCAACTCGCCGGTCGTCTTGAGACTGAAGATGTCTTCGACGTGGCAACCCAGCACGCTGGCGAGCCGCAAGGCCACGGCAGTGGTCGGGAGATATTGATCGGCTTCGATGGCACAGACGGCCTGACGAGTGATCAACGCCCCATCCGCAAGCTGTCCTTGGGAGAGACCTTTGGCCATGCGTAATGCCCGCAGGGAATTCACAACATTGGACGCCGGTTCTGCTTTGCTTTTGTCACTCATGATGGTGGA
>DAONAB010000148.1:0-7850 GCA_035400805.1 Nitrospira sp.
GATCGGGACTAGCCGATGGGGTAGTCCCCTCCCGTTTCCTCCGGGTGTGCGCGGAGCGCAGCCGGGTGCCTATGCCGACGCTCGCGCTTCTTTGACCGGTATCGCGAGTCTGCCTCATTCTTTCCTGTGTCTATGAATTCTCTCCATCCGAAGGCGGTCGTCTTATTGAGCGGTGGACTGGATTCCACCGTGACGGCGGCGATCGCGCAACAGGATGGGTTTCGCATTCATTGTGTGACGGTATCCTACGGGCAGCGGCATCAGGTTGAGGTCGAACGGGCCCGCGCCGTCGCATCGGCGTTGGGCGCTGCCGGTCACGTCGTGGTCACGGTTGATCTGCGGGCCATCGGTGGGTCGGCCCTCACGGCGGATGTGGAGGTGCCCAAGGATCGCACGTCAGAGGAACGGGCGGGCGAGATTCCTGTGACGTACGTGCCGGCTCGGAACACCATCTTTCTTTCGCTGGCGTTAGCCTATGCAGAAACGGTGAAGGCGTCGTCCATTTACTTCGGAGCAAACGTGTTGGACTATTCGGGATACCCCGATTGCCGCCCCGAATTTATTCGTGCGTTTGAAACCGTGGCCAGGCTTGGAACGAAGATGGGGGTGGAGGGGCTAGGGGTCGAAGTCCGCGCGCCCTTGCTGATGTTGTCCAAGGCAGACATCGTCCGGCGTGGGCAGGCCCTCAACGCGCCCTTTGAGTTGACGCATAGCTGTTACGATCCTGGCGTCGAGGGTGTCGCCTGCGGCCGGTGCGACAGTTGCCGGATTCGGCGGGAAGGTTTCCGCCTGGCGGGAGTTGTGGATCCGGTCCCCTATGCGATACTCTAACGAACGGGTGCTGCGGTTGCGCACGAGTCAGGAGAGATGGGTCCATGACGCCTGAAGAATTTTTTATGTATTTGATCATTGCGCTGGTGATCCTGGCGCCCATCGGCGCACGACTCTACCGGCGGTTGACCTTGAATCGCACGACGCAGATGTTGCGCGAGCAATTGCATCACCCTCAATCCAAAACGTCGTCGACAACCCCGCCGGAGCTCCCCCGATGAGTCGGAAGCCCTTCGTAGAGAGGCGAGTGAGAGCGTGGATGGCGGGAATCGGCCTGGTTGTTCTCGTTGCGGCCCTGCCTGCGTGCGAATCCAACGCCACGAATCAGGATGCGGCCAAACCGGCTGGAGGCGCCACGCCGGCCGATGTACAGGTGGGCGAAGCGAAGTTCAGTGCCAATTGTGCCGCCTGCCACGGAGTGCGGGGTGTCGGAACGAAGCAGGGCCCCCCATTGGTCCACAAGATTTATGAACCGAATCATCATGCCGATATGGCGTTCCAGCGTGCGGCGGAAAACGGTGTTCGAGCCCACCATTGGGAGTTCGGCAATATGCCGAAGATCGAGGGGGTGACGCAGGCCGATGTGGAACAGATCATTCGGTACGTGCGGTGGCTCCAGCGCGAGGCCGGAATTTACTAGCCGGCTGTCTTCCCGTCCGTTTCGGTTGGGCGTCTCCTCACTATCTCCTCTCCGCGTCAGTCAAGCCTGGTTTGACAACCGCACAAGCGGTTCGTAAGGTATTCGTATGACACAACGTGGCCGCGAATTCCCTCCGTAACGGAATCCAGCCCGTTGGCCAGACCTTTTTACAGGAGGAACCTATGAGACAGGGAACCTGGTCCGTGCTCGGGATGATGGGCGTGATGCTGGTGACTTCAGGCTGTGTGGCGATCGAGGCCGGCCATGAGGGAGTCATGGTGGAGCAGCCGTTCTTCTTCGGCCACGGTGGCGTAGATCCGGCTCCGACCAAGACGGGCCGGGTGTGGGTGGCGCCCACGACGAAGGTAATCAAAGTCGACGTCCGCCCGTTACAGTATTCCGAACATTTCGACATCATCTCCGCAGAAAACGCCCCGGTGTCGTTTGATGCCTTCATCATTGCCAATGTCGTCGAAGGCCGGACTCCGGAACTTATCGGCCGATACGGGACCACCTGGTATCAGAATAATGTGAAGGAAGCGTTCCGCACCTTCGTCCGGGAGGAGGTGCAACGGTATCCGCTCTTTCAGCTGACGACGGACCCGACGACCCGCACCAAGCTGCAGGATGCCATCGCGCGAGAGGTTCAGAATAAGCTCATCGATAAACAGAACATGCCGATTCGACTCAATCGCGTGGTCGTCGGCAGCATCCTGCCGCCAAAGGGCGTGGTCGAACAGACGACGCAAACCATCGTCCAGGAACAACGAAAGATTACGATGGTCGAGTTTCAAAAAGCCGAAGAGGCGCGTGAAAAGGCTGAGAAGCAGCGCGGGATCGCCGACCGCGCCTATCGCGAATCGTTGGGGTTGACCGCACCGGAGTTCGTGGATCTCCGTCGTATCGAAGTCCAGAAGGAAATCGTCCAGCACGCACCGTCGGCACTCACCGTGATTATGGGGTTGGAACGGGTCGGCATCAACATGCCGTTGTCAGGTGCAGATCGATAAGGAGCGTCGTGACCGCTGATACCAGCTGTCGAGAAACGGGGAGCAAAACCGGTGATCCGGTTTTGCTTCCTGCGCATTGAGCGGATACTTACTTCACGACCCACACCCGGAAGGTTTTCGCATTCAGCGGCTTCGCAATTTTGAGGGTGCCCACCTCGCCAGGATTCATCACGTCATCACCCGTTGCTGTTTTTCTGGCCGGGTGTCTGCTGCTCCGTACCAGGATCCCTTGCTCGTCGTAAAAATCCACCATCACGTCGGCTGATTCGCGCAATCCACCTTGATAGGCCGTGCCAAGCCAATCGAGACGTTTAATTGCCTGATAGGTGATCACCAGCATCCCGTCCGGCTCCTCATGCGCGGCAAGAATTCTCAGCGCCCGGTTCTGATCCAGCGCCTGCTCTGATCCGCTCGTGGTCTGAGCAAGAAGGACTCGCTCCACGGCATCGGCTTGGAAGACCGCTTTGATCTTGCAGTAGACCGTGCGGCCCTGTTCGCTCTGCTGGAGGATCTGCTGATTGGTGACATGCTGCGTGGCCAGGGTATGGACCAGGGTGTGGAACAGTTTCGAGTCGACAATCGACGCGGTGTGCTCGCGCACTGCCGCTGAAGTACTGACAGCCTGATGTAGCGCTTCCATACAGGCATGCTGCTTGGCTTCCGACACCGTTTCCGGCTGGTGATAGGCGTAGCGATAATCGCCGGTGATATCGACAGGGGAATGGTCTGAGGCAGCCTGGGCCGGGACGGCAATGACCAGGCACTGAACGGCAACGGCGACGAGGGTGCTACTTCTGGACATCCACAGCAGCGGGGTCATAGGTGATACCTCCCCTTGTCTAGCAGGTACTAGTGGGTGCGCGGTGACGGAGTGCGCATCTCACGTCATGCTACCACGCGAGGAAGGCGGCAGCAATGCGGGTGCGTCCGGGAGCGTTGCCAACATCTCAACGATCGCCCGTATGGTGAGCGGAGCATTGCCTTCCGAACGATTGTTGACCAGCACGTAGGGCGTGACGCCTTGGGAGGAGGCGGAGCGAATCAGCGAGGCGGCCTCCCGGCGCATCTGCGGCTGAGCGGTGACGATGCGATTGTAGGGGGCATACCGCTCCACGGCAGCGGCATAGGGAAGACCGAGCGGAGTAAGGAGACGCATCACCACGTATGGAGCCGTGAAGCGTTCGTCAAGGAGACGATGCTGAGTGAGCAGCGGCGGCATGCCGGTCCAATGGTTGTAGGTATGCGCGACCTGGTGTGCGAGAAGCATCTCCCGGTATCGTGGACTGAGCACCGCAGGGTTCCGGACCTCGACGGCATAGGGAAATCCTGCCGGGAGATCCGTCAGAAAACGGTCCAGGGCATCGAGGAAGGTGCCGGGCTCCATGCCTGTCCGTTGAAACTCAAAGATGAAAGGACCGATCCGGTCGGGAAGGGCCTCGAGAAACGGCTGCAGGACCATTTCGCGAAAGAGGCTGCTATCGAGAAATCGGGGGTTCGGTTTTCCGGCCTTGGCGCCATATCGCGGGAGATCGGCATACGCAGGGACCGTCAGTTCTTCCCATACCTTGGAGCAAAAGTGGAAGTCAGCCGGTACCTGGCTTGCGTAGTGCGCGAGTTGAGTTGCGCTGGCCGGCCGGTAGAAGGAATGGTCGATGCCGACGGTGCGAAACAGCGGCGCCTCGCCGGCAGGGTAGGCGGCGTATTCGGCAAGACTATCTTTGGAAAACCGACTGGCCGTGTAGGGCCGGTGATAGATCTGATCGCGCCACCCCTCGTAGGCCCAGGAACTCGTGCCGAACCGAACCAGCAACGGGGTGCTCATTGGATACATCGCCTGGAGGGCTGCGCTGGGGAAGTTGGGGGCAAAGGCATATGTCGAAGGACAGTCCGGTTCCCCAGAAGAGCGTACATGCGGGGATTGTATCGCAACCATGCGGAAAAACGTAGGACGCCTTGACTTGAGGGAGGTCTTCACTCACACTCGGGCGACACGTATGTACGATGGCACCGAGCAAGATCTGCTTCGCCTCCTCGCCTCACGGGCCGGTATTTCCCCCGAGTACCATGACATCGCCGGAACCCTTCATGTGACCAGCGACGAGACTCGTCGCGCCATCCTTTCCGCGATGGGGTTTGAGACGGCATCGCGTGACTCGCTGGCCTTGGCTTTGACCGATTGGGACGAGGCGCCGTGGAGACAGCCCTGTGACCCGATCTTGATTCTCGAACAGGGGTACGGTCCGACCACATGGGTATTTCGCCTTCCACTGGAGGAAAAAGACGAGGACCAGTTGGTCCTGACATGGCACGTGTCCGATGAAAAAGGGACGGTCGTTCATCGTGAGGATGCCGGTCCGCGTCTTGTTCCGCATGAGGTTCAGGTGGTGGCGGGACGGCGTATGGTCCGTCTCGCGTTACCGCTGGTGCCGAATTTGGTGTTGGGCTATTACGACCTCTCGGTCGTCGGCACCGTCGGAACCATGGCCACGAAAGGAATGCTCCGTCTCGTGGTGGCTCCGGCACATTGTTATGTGCCGCCGGGGATGGCGCATGGAGAACGGGTGTGGGGATTGGCGGTGCAACTCTATTCCATGCGATCCCGAACCAATTGGGGCGTCGGCGACTTTACGGATTTGGCCCGCCTGGTCGAATGGGCCGGCAAAGAACTGGGTGCGGGCATCATCGGCTTGAATCCGTTACACGCGCTGAAGAATTCGCGTCCTCACCACCTCAGTCCGTACTCGCCGACGAGCCGCCTCTTTCTCAACGAACTCTACATCGATCTGGACCGCCTGCCTGAATACCATGCGTCGCCCGAGGCGCAGCGGCTGAGACAGAGCCCTGAATTTCAAGCAGGCGTGGAGCAGGCACGTGCGGCGGATTTCGTCGATTCCGAGTCTGTGGTCAAGGCCAAGCGCACCATGCTGGATCTGGCCTATCGGCAATTCCTGACGGAGAACTATTCGGGGACAGAGCCGTCGTTGCAGCCCACCAGCGCCCGGGGATGGCTCTTGGAACGTTTTATCCGGGATGAAGGGGAATCGCTGGAACGATTTGCTCTGTTCCAAGTGCTGGAGGAAGACCGGCGTCTGATCGAACAGGCGCCGAAGCTGTGGCCTGAATGGCCGGCACAGTACCGGAATCCCGGCTCGCCGGCGCTGCGGGAATTTGCGCGGCGCCATCGCAAACGAGTCCGGTTTTTTCAGTATGTGCAGTGGGTGGCAGCTGATCAACTCCGGGCTGCCAACGCCAAGGCGTCGCAGGTGCAGATGACCGTCGGCCTGTATCCTGACTTAGCACTGGGAAGCGACCGCAACGGGGCGGAAGCCTGGATGCTGCAGGATACGCTGGCATTAGAGGCCGACTGCGGGGCTCCCCCGGATGCCTTTGCGCCTCAGGGGCAGAATTGGGGATTCGCGCCGTTTCATCCCATTCGTTTGAAGTCTACGGGATATCGTTCCTTCATCGAGCTCCTCCGGAAAACGTTGCGTCAGGGCGGGGCCATTCGTATCGATCATGTCATGATGTTGTTTCGTCTGTTCTGGGTGCCTCGAGGGCTCACGGCGGCGGCGGGGGCCTATGTGCAGTATCCGGCTGAAGACTTGCTGCGGATTCTTGCGCTGGAGAGCACGCGCGCGCAGACCCTGGTCATCGGAGAAGATCTCGGCACGGTGCCGGATTATGTTCGCGAACAGCTGGCCCGGTACAAGATTCTCTCGTACCGCGTGTTCTACTTCGAGCGGAACTGGGACGGGTCCTGCAAGCCGCCATCGGCCTATCCGGATCAATCTCTCGCGGTCGTGACTACGCATGATCTTCCTACCTTGACCGGGTACTGGAGCGGCGAGGATATCCGACTGCGTGCAAGGCTCGGCATATACGTGCATGACCAGGCGGTGCAGCAGGCTTTCGAGGAACGGGCACGGGACAAGAACCACTTCCTCGCGGCGCTGCAAGGTGCAGGGCTGTTGCCTCCCGGTGTCAGCGCTCAACAGGAGTCTGTGCCGGCCATGACGCCTGAATTGTGCCGGGCGATTCACCTGTATTTGGCCGGTTCGCCGGCCTGGGTGGTCATGGCCAATCTGGATGATGTGATCGGTGAAGTGACACAGATGAATTTGCCTGGTACCGTAGACGCCTATCCGAACTGGTCGCGCAAATTGTCGCTGTCGCTAGAGGAGCTCCAACAGGATGAGCGTGTACAATCTCTCGCCACTGCCATTCGTACGCTCCGCCCTGCTACCGCACACCGTTAGTCCTATGCGAGAAACAGCCCCGTCGTGGTGCGTCCCTCGCCAGCGATTTCAATCGTCTTCACATGTGCGGTGTGCGCGAGGCATCGGGATGTTTCGCCTTAAGATCGTCCGGGCGCTGAGTCGATCGCTGGCACGACTCTTCTTTCATCCAAGCATCGGATTGTCATGAAAAGCCGCAATCAGCTCGTGCTGGCGATTGCCGCCGTCCTCTTTCTCATCGTGACGGTGATGGAGTGGATGTTTCCGCTGAATGTCGTGGGGGCATTCGGATTTGTGCTGCCGATTTTGCTGGTGGCCACCGTTCGGAACCGGCAACTCATGCTCATGACCTTGGCCCTCTGCATCCTGGTGACATTCATCGGCCTGTTTCAGCCGGCGAAGAAAAAGGAACGGTTCACGACGGTGGTGTTCAATCGCATTATGGTCGTCTGCGTGCTGGCGGGGGTGGCCTATATCGGCGTGACGTGGGAGGAACGGAAGGCCCGGGAAGAAGCCGCGCGGGCGGCATTGGCGACTCAAACAGAGCATCTACTTCGGGCCAATACGCAGTTGGTTGAACTCAAGGATACCCTCGCGCGGTCGGAACGGTTGGCGGCGGTGGGACAGTTGGTCGCGTCGGTCGCCCACGAGGTGGGAACTCCCTTGCACTCCATCGCCTGGCATGTCGAGGCATTGGCCGAAGAGCCGGGGCTGACTGCCGAGATGCAGAAACGGATCAGGATCATCGATGAACAGTTGAATCGCGTAGTACGGATCATTCAAGATCTCCTGTCATCGACGAGGCAACGCAAACCCGAGCCGACCTGGTATCCGGCCGAACGCCTCATTGAGCCGGTGATGGCATTGATGGAGCCGGGCTATCATGCGAAGGGCGTGGCGTTTCGTGCGGAAGTTGCGCCCTTGCTGCTGGTGTGGGCCGATGCCGAAAAAATTCATCAAGTTTTGGTGAATCTCCTCACCAATGCGCTCGCCGCGACCCCCGCAGGAGGGCAGGTGACGGTGTCGGTGACCGCACGCCAGGCATCGGCAGAGGAGCGGGAGCGCGGTTCCTGCACGGGGCGGACTGATCTCGACACGACGGTCACGCTCGCGGTGTCTGATTCCGGATGCGGA
>DAONAB010000149.1:0-7841 GCA_035400805.1 Nitrospira sp.
AAATTCGTTCGAGAAGCGCAGGCCTGATTCATTCACGACGCCCTCTTTGGACAAAACGATGGTGTTATCTAGCGTTCCGCCCTTTCCGAGTCCACGAGACCACAGTGCCTCGACTTCGTGAAGGAAGCCGAACGTGCGTGCTTGCGCGATGTCCTGCTCAAACGCCTGGGCAGAGCAGGTATGCGTGTAAGACTGCGTTTGGATCAGAGGGTGATCGTACTGGATGGAATAGGTGATCTTCGGCGTTGACGAAGGTTCGATCCTCACCCGTTTCGATCCGTCCACCACTTCGATGGGCTGCATGATCTTGACGTACGATTGCCGTCTAGTCTGGGGGATGACCCCGGCCGCGCGGATCAAGCGAACGAATGGGCTTGAGCTTCCGTCGAGCACAGGCACTTCACCCGCATTGACTTCTGCGTAGACATTATCGACTTCCATCCCGACCAGAGCGGCGAGGAGGTGTTCGATCGTTTTGACCTGATGTCCGTTGACACTGATGGCTGTGCACAGTTCTGTCGGGACTTTATTCGAAATCGAGGCCGGGATGAGGGTCTCTTCCGACCCGTGCCGATAGATGAAAACAATACCGGTGTTTGGAGGAGCCGGGCGAAGCGTCAGCGTGACGGGTTGGCCTGAATGGAGTCCAACGCCTGAACATGAAACTGGTGAGCCGATCGTTTGCTGAAACCGCACGGTGCCTCCTTCGTAAAATCCAGCACTAGTACTAGCAATGCTTATGCCAATATGGCGAAAATTTATAAGTCATTGATTTGTAAGTACTGTGCAGTGATCTTTCAGGATTGGCCCTGTTGCTAAAAAAACACAATTGTATCTTTTGCTGGAAAGAAGAAACCATGAAAGCAGCGCTATTTCAATGGGTTATCGGTTGTGTGTCATGAAAAGGATGTGGCCGGCGTAGCACGAGAGGTCCGGGGCCTCTTCGCGGAATCGCCTGCTTTCAGGCGGTAAGCGGCGCTCTCACATCATGGTCTGGGCTCCAATTCAATGAGCCCTTTGCGAATGGCCAAAATCGCGGCTTGCGTCCGGTCATACACCTGAAGTTTATGAAAGATGTTGCGGACGTGATTCTTGACGGTCTTTTCACTGAGGTCCAGGCTGTTGGCAATTTCCTTATTCGTTTTGCCGTCTGCGACCAAACGCAGGACGGTAATTTCCCGTTCAGTCAGGTCATGTTCAACCCACGCCGGCTTTTTCCCCTTTTTCTGCGACATGAGTGAGAACTCTGCCAGGATCTTACTGGCAACCGAAGGATGAATGAGCGATTCCCCGCGATAAATCGCCCGGATGGCCGCCACAATTTGGGACGATTCGGAGTCTTTGAGCAAATAGCCCGTCGCCCCGGCCCGCACCAGATCAAAAATATATTGCTGCTCTTCATACATGGTCAGCGCGACGATCCCCATATGAGGGAACTCGCGTTTGATTTGCCGGGTGGCTTCAATGCCGCCCATCCGCGGCATGCTGACATCCATGAGGATGACATCCGGCATCAGGGTCTTGGTTTTTTCGACGGCTTCGACCCCGTCTTGAGCTTCGCCGACGACGTTGATGTCTTCCTTGGTTTTCAGGATGGCTGCCAGGCCTTCACGAACCACGCGGTGGTCGTCAGCGATCAGGACCTTAATTTTTTCCATGACGAATCGTCTCCTTGTCGGCTAGCGGGATGCGCAACACGATCCGTGTGCCGCGTCCCTTTTTCGAATCGATCGTGGCTTCTCCGCCCACCAGTCGTGCTCGTTCCAAGATGCCACGAATGCCGAAGTGATCCCATTTTTCAGGATCGCGGAGCACCGCATCCATGTTGAACCCGATTCCGTTATCGGAAATGGTCACTTGTAACAAGTCGAGGCGAATGTCGAGTTGCACCGATACCCGACTGGCCTTGGCGTGCTTCTGCACATTGCTCAAGGCTTCTTGGACGATCCGGAACAAAAAAATCTTCGTGCGCGGGAACAGGATCGTCTCGTCTCCGGTCACGGAAAAGGCGGTCTTGATATGGTACTGAGTTTCGTACGACTTCAGATAGTTGGTCAGTGCCGGGATCAGCTCCATTTTATCGTAGTGGAGCGGTCGGAGATTGAAGATGACCTGCCGGGCTTCTTGAATGGCCAGCTTCAGTTGCGCTTTGGACTCCCGGATGGTGGCCAAACTGGCCTGTGGGTTTTTGCGCAGTAGTTCTTGGGAAAGCTCCAATTTGAAATTGACGCCGGCAAGGCTCTGCACCAGGCCGTCGTGAATCTCGCACGCGATGCGTGTGCGTTCTTCCGTCACGGCAGCGCCGGTCTCCTTCACGTAGAGCCGGTACAACGACTGGTATTTGTTCAGTGCTTTCTCAATGTCGGCCGTGGCACGGATACGGGCTTCGATGAGCTGCCACATGAACTTGGCGCTGGCTCCGCCAATCACTGATACGCCCATGCGGCGTATGTCCTGGAGGTATTCCCCGACTTCGGGGTTGCCCGAGACATCGATCACCAGATCAACCGGTCCTATCTTGAGCAGTTGCCGATAATTGCGCGTGACGCGGATATGGAGTCGTCTCGCGAGCCCCAGGCCCGGCGCTTCCGGACTGATATCGGCAACGCCGACGATGCGCACCAGCGGGTCGTTGGCGAAAATTTCCATCAGGGCCGTGCCCCCGCGGCCCGCGCCGATGATGACCACGTGTGTGGCGCCCGGTGATCGTCGTTTGGTGGGGCGGCGGGTGATGCGTCGTTCTTTTGAGGTTTTGGTTGTGGCCATATCAGTCAGACATTCCGAAGGACGGCGGCTCTCCTCTGTGGCCACCCATCCTGCCTGGGTCTATTCGCACGGACTCTGATCCGGAACAGCGGGAAGGAGGGGAGGGCCTAACGCTCCCGGCGCTGCTGGGCCAGGGATTTGATTTCATCCATGAACTGATCGATGTCTTTAAACTCTCGGTACACCGAGGCGAATCGCACGTAGGCCACCTGATCGAGTTGAGACAGCTCTCTCATGACTTCTTCGCCGACCGCGGTGCTCACGATTTCGGTTTCGCCCATGTCCTGGATGCGCTTTTCGATGCGGTCGGTGACCGTTTCGATGGTGGCGGTGCTGATCGGTCGCTTCTCACACGCCTTTTTGAGTCCGGACACGATCTTGCTGCGATCGAATGGTTCCCGGCGTCCGTCCTTTTTGACGACGGCGGGCATGGTCTCTTCGACACGTTCGTAGGTAGTGTAACGGCGTTTGCACGAGAGGCATTCACGCCGCCGGCGGATGACCTCGCCTTCTTTGGCCATCCGCGAATCGACGACTTTGTCCTCGACATCGTCGCAGAAAGGACATTTCACGGGCAGCCGCCCTGCCTAAGCGGGAGACGAATCGTAGGCATGAAAGATGGGAAAACGGTTGCACAACGTTTTGGCTTGCGCCCGTACCTCGGCCTGTACTTGTTGGTCCTGGGGATGCTGCAAGACGCGATCGATCAACGCGACAATTTCGCGCATCTCCGCCTCGCGCATGCCGCGCGTGGACACAATGGGGCTGCCGATCCGGATGCCGCTCGCCACGGCCGGCGGCTTTTCGTCGTAGGGAATGGCGTTTTTGTTGACGATGATTCCGGAGGCGTCCAACGCGGCGTCGGCCTCTTTGCCCGTGATGCCCTTGTTGGTGAGATTCACCAACATCAAATGCGTATCCGTCCCTCCGGACACGATCTTGTAGCCGCGGTCGACCAGCCCTTGCGCCAGCGTGCGGGCATTGGCCAGCACTTGTTGCTGATAGCGCTTGAAGGCCGGAGACATCGCTTCCTTGAACGCGACGGCTTTGGCGGCAATCACATGCATGAGCGGGCCGCCTTGCAAGCCCGGGAAAATGATCTTATCGACGGCCTTCGCATGTTCGGCTTTACACATCGTCACGCCGCCCCGAGGGCCACGCAACGTCTTGTGGGTCGTGGTCGTCACAAAGTCGGCATAGGGAACGGGGTTGGGATGCAACCCGGCTGCGATCAACCCGGCAATGTGGGCGATATCGACCAGCAGATACGCGCCGACCGACTTGGCGATGTCCTGAAACTTGGCGAAGTCGAGCGTGCGGGCGTAGGCACTGGCCCCGACGACTAACATGCGCGGACGGCATTCCTCGGCAATCTTGCGGACCGCCGCATAGTCGATGGTTTCGGTTTGACGATCGACGCCATAGGAAAAGGCGCGGAAAATGATGCCGGAGAAGTTCACCTTGCTGCCGTGGGTGAGGTGTCCACCCTGGGCCAGATCCAGTCCGAGGATTGTGTCGCCGGGTTTGAGCACCGCGAGGTAGGCCGCCATATTGGCCTGCGATCCCGAGTGCGGCTGCACGTTGACGTGTTCGGCTCCGAAGATTTGTTTGGCGCGGTCGATCGCGAGGCTTTCGACCGTATCGACGTGCTGGCAGCCGCCATAATAGCGTTTGCCGGGGTACCCTTCAGCGTACTTATTCGTCATCACGCTGCCCTGGGCGGCCAGGACGGCGGGACTGGCAAAATTCTCCGACGCGATCAGCAGCAACTTGTCGCGCTGCCGCTGCTCTTCGGCGACGATGGCGTCGTACGTTTGCGGGTCGGTCGATTTCAACGCATCTAACGAACCGATCAAATCCTGCATGCTTCCTCCGGGCGTGGCCTCTGGTTCAGCGGCGATCACGCGTCATCGCTCGAACTAGGCCGTGGGAGCGGCTTCTTCGGCTGCGGCTGCTTCCGTCTCTTCCTGTTTCTTGACCACGTGGACCGCAATCGTCGCGGTCACTTCGCGCGGCAACTTGATCGCGATGGCGAAGGTACCCAGTTCCTTGATCGGTTGGGCCAGTTGGATCTTGCGACGGTCGACGGTGAAGCCCTGCTCGGCCAGACCTTCCGCGATATCCTTGGCGGTCACAGACCCGAACATCTTGTCATCCTTACCGACCTGCGCGGCAACGGTGATCGACACGGCAGAGATCTTCTTGCCATGCGCTTCGATGTCCTGCTTTTCCTTTTTGGCCTTTTCAGCGGCCGCGCGCTTGGCATGTTCGAATTCTTTGATATTCCGGCTGTTGGCTTCGACGGCTTTCTTGCGAGGCAAGAGATAGTTTCTGGCGAATCCGCTGGAGACGTCTAAAAGATCGCCGAGGTCGCCCACACCTTCGAGTGTTTCCTGGAGAATCACCTTCATACTGCAACTCCTTCTGTTGGAAAGGGAAAAAGCATACTGGCGGGCTGTGCAAAAGTCAATTGATCCGGAGCCGTCGGAAGGGTTTTCTTCTCGACGTAGAAACGGGGATGCATGGGGGCTGCTCCGGCAGATGACCGCTCTGTCATCGCTTTTAAGGGCTCGGGTCGTGCCCGATGGCTGAAGGCTGCTGGACAGGATCTTTCCCGACTCTTTAAGATACGGTCCCTGTTTGACGGCTACGCCTACCACGGTGCGCCTCGACGAAATGCAGGAGCAAGACCCCTTATGACTGCCATGCCCGGCACGCTGCCGGATCTTCTCGATCAATTGGCTGCCACACTTGAACGTGACGCGGCGCAAAGCGCGGATCAGGGGCGCGATCAAGCTGTTGCGCTCGTACGGGGGCGGTTGCTCCAGACCATCGGGAACCTGCATCTGTATGAGTTCTTCCTTCCGCCGGAGGTGCGCATCGGTGCCGATCTCGCTGCCAGCCTCTTGCTGGGCGAGGAGGCGGAACCGACAGAAGGCATTGTCTTGTTCCAGGAAGGTGAGCGTCTGGTGCTCCAGGTGTTTGATGCGATCGGGGAGGTGGTCCCGCACGCCACGCTGGTGCCGGACTCCAGCGGATTGGCTCTGACGATCAGTCGTCGATTGGCCGAAATGAGTAAGGCGGGCACCTCGTATACCCTGGGTCCAGCGGAACGTCTCCTTCCCATCATCGACGCAGGCCGGTCCGGTGATCGTACCACGCTGGAGTCCGTGACCCCGACGTCGGTGTTGACGCCTCTCTGGCAGGACGATGAGACTGCGCGCCGGCAGAAAGTGGCGACCCTGGTCGTGGAGCTGATTCGAGCCAACAAGCGTATTCTCCTCGTCACCCCTGATCACCAGAGCGCTGATCTGATCACCCTGGTGGCCGCGCGGGCCATGAAGGCAGCCGGGCTCACCTTCAAGAGTTGGCTGAGTCGGTATGAAGTGGCGACCAGCAAAGAAAGCGGAGGCATTCCCCTTCCCGATCTTGGATTTGAGGCGCAGATGCATCAGTTCTACGCCAAGTCCCGATCGGACAAGGCGGCGTTGCGCAAGAAGTACGATCGGTTTCGAGAGCTCACCCCGATCCTGGCCTACAAGGCTCAAAAGCAAAAAGACTTGGACGAAGTGCGTCTCCTGGAATGGCGCTTGGTGACGCAACTGAGTGATTACCAGGCGAAGATCAAAGACATCGACGCTACGCTGGCGCAGTATGAACAGCTGCCCATTTGGACACGTCTGTCCATGCAAGCCATGGGGAAAAATGTCGAATCCCTTCGCGAATACAGAGTGATCTATGAACGCTATAGTGCCGGCCTTCGCAAAGAGGTTGATATCGCCAAGAAGCGGATCGAGGAGCTCATTCCCGAAGCGACGGTTCCGAAGGAGCTCAAACCGGAATTTGCCGAGCTCAAAGAGGACGTCATTCATTTAGGGGGCACGAAGAAGATCCGTGAGCTCCTGGCGGCGGAAGAAAATACGAACCGGCAAGCGTTTGTGCAGAACCGGCGGGTGATCATCACAACCGCAGCGCGAGTGGCGGCGGATCCATTGTTTCAGAAGGTGCGGTTCGATGTCTTGATCGCTGAAGAAGCGCCTCGTATCCCAAGCCCCTTTCTCTTGGCCGCGGCAGGACTGGTGCGCGAACGCATTGTGCTCAGTGGCGACCTGCGGGAAGTGACGCCGCAGGGGGCCTGGAGTCTCGAGGGCGGTCTCTCCTATATTGCGTGACTCTGCCTTGGCCTGGCTCCTGACAGATTTTCCCCCCGCTCACCTTGACGGGTCGGGACCGATCAGCGATAATCCCCCTCTCTTCCTTAGGCCGAAGTGGCGGAACTGGCAGACGCACTGGTTTCAGGTACCAGCGCCCGTAAGGGTATCCGGGTTCAACTCCCGGCTTCGGCACCATTTTTTCCTTCTCTCAACGATTCAATCACTCACATATCTTCGCGGTAGCGACCTCACCCCTCACAGCTCTGCTGTTCTGACTCAGTGCCTGTAACGTGCTGCTCCATAGCCTGAGGCTTCGTGGGAATGCCCTTGAGTTGTCCCCTCTTGAACTAAACTCCTTAAGCGCGTAGATGTGTGGATAGACCACATGGACATTCTATCTTTCATGGCTCTCGTGGTTGGCGTGGTGCTGCTGTTTTACTGCGTACGATTTCTGATAAAGCTCAGCCTCTCGTTTGCCCTTCTCCTGCTCGTTCTCACCGTCGGTAGTGTGCTGTCGTTCATCCTCCTTCCCGGTGTCCGATCCATCGTCAGCTCGTTTAGAGGCGTGTAGCCTACAGCGGGTCCATTCTTTGCGCCCCTCAGTCTGAAAGATCGTCTCTTACTGCGTTCCGAGACCTAAGGTGTTGTGGTGGAGATAGACTACGGGAGCCGATAGGACCCGGGAAGAGACATCATTCCGTTTCAGTGCGCGTTCTAATTCAACGACGGAAGGTGGTCGTCATCCAGTAAGGCCGTAGGAATCTGAATGGTGCACATCATCTCCATCCCGTGAAAGACGGTTAGCGTGCGATCCACATGGGTGCGGGCGCCGTCCCGCACTTCGTAGCCGGGGAGTGCATCCAGCAGGTAATTTCGGATCGTGTCAATTTTCTCTTCTTCAATGCTCATGATCCGTCCTTT
>DAONAB010000150.1:0-7805 GCA_035400805.1 Nitrospira sp.
TGCGGCGCCGCTCGCTTTGTGGCGAAAGACGCAGCCGGTGCGCTCAAGCATGGGGACGGTCTGCTGGCTAGTGAGGCGGTAGTGAATTCTCCCGTGGGGTTGACGCTCGATTCCCAAGGATATTTGTATATCTGCGAGCGGGGTGAAAATAAGATTCGTCGCGCCAAGTTGTGGTAACGCTTGGAAGACGGAGTCCATGCTTCCGCACAGCGAACGGGTGCGGACGTTCTCACGACTAAGGCCACGCGCCGGGACATGAGGCGAATGACGTCGGTCCACACATCCCGCACCAGGTTGTTGAGTTTCATTTCCGGTCTGCTGCTCCTCGCCCTCATTCTGGGCGGTCTCGGTATTCCCATCGTTAGCTCCGAAGGCATGATTATCCGTGCGCAGGCCACCTCGGGAGAGATCCCATTGGCGCCGGAAGATCCGCTCTGGCAGAAAATCGCGCCGATGACCTTACCGCTCAGTGGCCAGATTATTACCCGCCCGGTCTGGCCGGAACCGACAGCCCACGCCTTGACGGTACGCGCCGTGCATAACGGTATCGATATCGCATTCTTGCTGGAATGGCAGGACAATACGAAAAATGATCGGCTGACGCCCGGTACGTTTCGAGATGGCGTGGCCTTGGGGCTTCCGCTCGGTGATGCTCCGGCCTTTTTCTGTATGGGGCAGCTGGACCACTACATCAATATCTGGCACTGGAAGGCCGATTGGCAGAGCGATATCGACCGTCGCGCAGCGAGAACGACTGAAAAGGATAAGGGCGGCGGGAGTGAACCTCGGCGGTTTGAAGTGATTCCGCGACGGGCTTCCTCGGTGGAGGATTTGATCGGCGGCGGATTCAGTACCTTGACCACCAAAGAAAAGCAGGGCCGTGTGCAGGGAAAGGCCACCTGGAAGGACGGTACGTGGCGTGTCGTGATGCGTCGTCCCTTGTCGAGTGATGAGCAGGAGAATGAAGCGAAGCTCATCCCCGGGCGCATACAGGCCGTATCCTTTGCCGTGTGGAATGGTGAAAATAAAGAGCGTAACGGGCAAAAGGCGATCGCCCCCTGGTTTCAACTCGCATTGGATCCAATCACAAAGACGTGATTCTTCCTGGTAGGATGATTTAACCGCCGAACACATTGGCGAAAGTGTTGTTTGCAAAAGGTAGAGGCCGCTTTTGGAGGATCGAGTTCAGATTTATCCCGTGATCCACGACAGAGCCCTTTCTTTCGGAAGGGCTCTTTGTGTGTGTGGAGTGGCGCTGCTCCTTGCCGCCACAGCTTGGACGACTTCGGTCGCCGCAGGCCCTGGCACCAATGGCGGCATGACGGTGGAGGAAGCCATTCAACTCGGAGAAGAGTTCGGCATCGCGGTGGGTGAAGTGGACGAAGAGGTTCAAAAGGAGCTCAAACTTCAGCGACCGGAAGGTGTCGCGGTCTTTGAAGTCATCGGAAATTCGCGGGCGGATTATGCCGGCATCAAGGTCCGGTCCGTCATTAAAGAGATCGATAAAAAGGAAGTTCGCAACCTGATTGATTTCGGGAAGGCCGTGAAAGTGGCGATGAAGGAATGTAATTTCACCGTCGGTACCTACGAGCCGGCCGATCCTGGCGATCCGGTTGGATGGGGCGTGAACTTTCATTTCGTCGGGTGCAAGCGGGACTAGGAGCGCGAGCAAGACGTGATCGGCAAAGGACGAACCATTCAGAAATGGGCCATGAGCGGACTGTTGCTGATTTTTGCGCTGCTCACGGTGACCTTTCATGAGCGGGCTATCGCGCAGAAGACGGATGGCCAAGCGCCGGCCGACTGGGTCGCGGAGATTGAAAAAGTTTTTATCCGTTCTGAAGATTGTAAGCAATGCCATGACCGGCACTACGAAGAATGGAAGGGCATGCGTGAGCAGACGCCTGACCTCAAGTCGTTCGGTCGAGTAGATGCCGCCTTGCTACACGGCACCTCCTTCGAATCGCCGGTTTTCCGTACTGTGTTGGGCGTGTGGATGCAGACAAACCCGTCGCTGGACGAACGGCAGCGATGCTTGTCCTGCCATGCGCCGGCAGTCACGGTCTTTCCGCAACACACAGAAAAGATTGCTGCGCAGGTATTGGCAGGCAAGCCTCAGGTCGAAGGCATCGGCTGTGCGTCCTGTCATCTCATCAATGCGGTCGAGACGACACCCCTGCCGCCGCCGACTTATAAAGTGACGCCGAGCGAGATGCTCTATGGCCCATATGCCGATCCGGAAGAAAATCTGGTCCATCCGGCGACACAGCTGCCGCTGTTCCGAGGCGCGAACTTTTGCACCTCATGCCACTTTGACAAGGTCAAGGATGTGACGCAGAAAGACCTCCCCGGTGAAATTCTGCACGGCACGATTTGCCAGGATTGTCATATGGAGCCCTCCACCGGGAGTTCGACTTCGAGACGCGGCGCCATGACTCGCGCGATCGGACGACACTGGTTCCGCGGCGTTGTGATTCCAGGCACGCTGCTGAAGAACCGCAACCTGCAAGCGGAATGGATGCCGCGTATTGATATTGATGCGACGAAGTCACAGGGAGGGGTCGAGGGCACCGTGCTCGTCAAGGTCGGCAGTCTGCCGCATAGTTTTCCTGACGGGGATCCGGTGTTGAAGCAATTCTTCCTCTCGATCACCATCAAAGATGCGCAAGGGCGTATCCTGGGAGAAGACACTAAACATTTCGGGTTGCCCTACGAGAAGATCCTGCGGGGTCCGATTCCCGATCCCTTTATCAAGGGCGGCAATACGCGGCGGGTGCCTTTCTCACAGACGCTGTCGGCCGGCGGCGGAGAGCCGTCGACCATTGAAGTCGTGCTCAACTACGCATTGATTCCGGAGCCTGCTCCGGAACTACAAGCGAAGTATCTGGCCACGCTGCCAAACGACCAGGAGCGTGCGGCCGCCAAGAAGGTCATCGAGGAATATATTCAGCCTCGCATGCTGACCTATCGAGCCAAATCACTGTAAGGCCCCCTGCCGGTTCAGCCACGACGGGCAGCGAGGTGCGCACCATGTGCGGAGGATATGCGAGCGGTGAAGAATCGACGAGGTCTGTTGCAGGGTCTCATCATCAGTGCGTTGTTGATGATGGTCGGATTGGCCGGGTATGGCGTACAGCAAGGGTTGGCGCAAGATGCCAAGTCACAACTGACGATTGAAAAGTCTTTCCCCAGTTCCGGGAAATGTAAGCGTTGCCACGAGCGGGTATTTGAGGAATGGGAGACGTCGCCACTCTCCAAATCCATTCATACGCCGACCTTCCGTGCCGCCCTGGATGCCTATCTGACATCTCCCGCCGGAAAGGACAAAGCGCTCTGTTTCCGTTGTCATGCCCCTCATGTGCGTGAGTTCCCCGATCAGGCTCAGTTGTTTGTGACTCAGGCCCAATCCGGAGAACCCTCCTTGGATGGCGTCGCCTGCGCGCAATGTCACCTCATCAAACAAGTCGATCGAACGAAGCAGCCGCCCGAGCCAAAGTACGATCTCGGCAACAAAACCATGTACGGGCCGTACAAAGACTTTGCCGCGAACCTGGCGCACCAATCGATGGAGTCGACGCTTTTCCACAAATCGGATCTCTGCCTGAATTGTCATCAAGTCGTGCCCGTTGCGGCTGATCTCGGAAAAAGTAACGACCTGCTTGGAAATTGGGACCAAAGCAAAGCCGTGAAGTCCGGAAAGGAATGCCAGACCTGTCATATGCCCGAACAGGTCGGAGAGTCGGCGAATGGCGAAGCGAAACGGAAGGTTGCCAATCATACGTTTCCTGGACGCATCGGTCAGCTCAGGCAGGAAGCTGCCAAGCTGGACGTGTCGACCAAGGTGGATGGCGACAAGACTTCCGTGACGATCGGGGTGCAGAGCCTGGTACCCCACAATCTGCCGACGACCCATCCCGGATGGGCCAGTGTGGTGTTGGAATTGACGGTGAAGGGAAAAAATCTCAAGACGGTCTTCAGTGACAAGCGCGTGTATGGTCGAACGTATGCTGACGCGAAAGGTCAGAAGACGGTGTTCGATTTTGAGGCGGTGAAGGTGCTCGAAGAAACGGTGCTCAAGCCCGAGGAGAACCGGGTCGAGACCTTCAATTTTCCGACACCGAAAGACACCAAAACGTTCGATGTCGAAGCGGTGCTCAGTTATGCTCCCGTGACAGGACCGGCGAGCTTCCTGCAACGCATTGAGGCGGAGTCGTCGAAGGGCGCACAGGATCCTGTGTTTCAGCCCATTCCCATCGCCAAATTCAGCGAAAATATTCCGGTCGCGAAATAGTTTCCACGCCGTAGAGCGTCAAGGGGGCAGGAGAAATGGCATCGGCCCGAGCCCCTCATGGCGCTTCGTTCGATCCGCTTCGTACGTCTGACCGTCAATGAACTATTCGGAGATGATGCTGGAGCCGGGAGACTTCATCTTGAAGATTTGGATCGCGCTGTAGATGCCCTTGGCAGGATGGTTGAGGATCAGTCGCGAGTTTGTGATATGCGTGTCGATGAGTTCGTATTGCCCGCCGCTATAGTACACATCGCAGTCGTCGATCTCACAATTTTTATAGACGTGATTGTCCAGCGATAGCTTGGCTTTGCTGAACTTCTGCTGATCGATCAAAATGTATTCCGGCGCGAATCCCATACTCGTCCTCCACTATCCGCGCGCACTATAACAAACTGGAAATTCCTGCGCAAACCGCTCCGATGCTGAAGTCCCGCTTCTGTTCTACGATCTTTCGCCTTGATCAGCCGTAAGCCCCGCTATAGAATGGCGCCACCTTTCCTCCCGTTTGCGACCGTGTCAGTTGTCGGGCATGCTGCGGCTTCCCCGCTGCACCATCAGTCCGCGATGAGTTCAAGCCACGGAGCACCTGTGACATTCATCGACTATTGCACGTGATGGAGCTTCTCACGGCGACTCTATTCCGTACCACGTCAGCTGGATTCTCAGTTTCACCATCTGTAACAGGAGGAGAACACTGTGAGCGACTCAGCGATTGTGACCTTTGCTCTGGTTGCGGCGGTGGCCGGTATTGTCTATGGCCTGTACCTCGCCATGTGGGTGTTCAAGTTGAATGCCGGCAACGCGAAGATGCAGGAAATTTCCAAGGCGATTCAGGAGGGAGCGGGCGCCTACATGAACCGTCAATACAAGACGGTCGGTGTGGTGGCGGCCGTCTTGTTCGTCCTGCTGTGGGGCGCGGGGGCTGTATCGGATAAGTTCGGCATGTTGACGGCAGTCGGATTTCTGATCGGTGCCGGCGCCTCGGCGCTCGCCGGGTATGTCGGAATGATTATCGCGGTTCGAGCCAATGTGCGGACGGCGCAGGCGGCGCACGACGGAATGAATGCTGCTCTGACCGTCGCCTTTCGCGGCGGCGCAGTCACGGGATTGTTGCTGATCGGGTTGGGCTTGTTGGCCATCACCAGCTTCTACACCATCGCCTCTCAGTTCGCCGGTCAAGAGAAAGCCATTCATGCGTTGCTCAGTCTGGGATTCGGCGGCAGCTTGATCTCCGTGTTTGCGCGTGTCGGCGGCGGCATTTATACCAAGGCGGCCGATGTGGGCGCGGATCTCGTCGGCAAAGTTGAGGCAGGCATTCCGGAGGATGATCCCCGGAATCCGGCGGTCATTGCCGACAATGTCGGTGACAATGTCGGTGATTGCGCAGGGATGGCGGCCGACTTGTTTGAAACCTACGCGGTCACGACCGTGGCAGCGATGGTGCTGGCCTTCACCATGTTTAAAGGTGTGAACGCGCCGATTCTGTATCCGCTCGCGTTGGGCGGGGTGACGATCTTTGCCACGATCATCGGCATTCTTTTCGTCAAAGTCAGTCCCGGCGGAGAGATCATGCCGGCGCTCTATAAAGGCTTGTTTGTCGCCGGAGGAATAGCCGCAGTCGCATTTTTCCCGATGACGTCTCGCATCATGGAGGGTGTCGGTGGTGTCAGCGGTATGAGTTATTATCTGGCGGCCCTCATGGGGCTCGCGGTGACCCTGGCGCTGGTCTTCATTACGGACTATTACACATCCAAGGCCTATGCGCCCGTCAAAGATATTGCGAAGGCCAGTGAGACGGGGCATGCCACAAATATTATCGCCGGATTGGCAGTGGGAATGCAGTCGACCGCTGCGCCGGTGGTGGTGATTGGCACGGCCATTCTCGCGAGCTATTGGATTTGCGGCGGGGCGGCCTCAGGCGGACTGTATGGCGTCGCAGTGGCGGCGGTCTCGATGCTCTCCATGGCCGGGATCGTGGTGGCGATCGATGCATTCGGACCGATTACGGACAATGCCGGCGGGATCGCGGAAATGGCGCATCTGGGGAAAGAAGTGCGTGATATCACGGATCCGCTGGATGCGGTCGGCAACACGACCAAGGCCGTGACGAAAGGGTATGCGATCGGCTCAGCCGGCCTTGCGGCGGTGGTGTTGTTTGCAGAATTCGCCCGTGAAGTGGCCAAGGGCACGCAGGCCAGTACGTTCGACCTGTCAAATCCGTCGGTCTTGGTCGGCCTGTTCTTGGGAGGCATGCTGCCATTCATTTTCGGCGCGCTCTGTATGAAAGCTGTCGGTCAGGCAGCTGGTCTTGTGGTCGAGGAGGTGCGGCGTCAATTTAGGACTATCAAAGGCATCATGGAAGGCACTGGAAAGCCGGAGTACGGTACCTGTGTGGACATTGTGACGCAGGCGGCGATTCAGAAGATGATGATTCCAGGCCTGATTCCGGTCGTAGCGCCGATCCTTGTTGGCGTCGTTCTTGGGCCACAAGCGCTGGGTGGTGTGCTTGTCGGGAGTATCGTGACAGGTCTGTTCGTGGCGATCTCCATGACGAGCGGCGGTGGCGCCTGGGACAATGCCAAGAAGTATATTGAGGAACAGGGTTTAAAAGGCACGGATACGCATAAGGCTGCGGTGACCGGTGATACGGTCGGTGATCCCTATAAGGACACCGCAGGTCCGGCGATCAACCCGATGATCAAAGTCATCAACATTGTGGCGCTGCTGATTGTCTCTTTGATCGTCAAATAGATGATGGTGAAACGGCTGTCGGTTTCCTGCCGGCGAGGAGTGCATTGTTCGCGGGCCGAGTGTGGCGGAGAGGCTGCCGCACACTATGTGCGGGCTGGCTTGACGCGTTCCAGGACCCTAGAGTAAGGTGACAGAAGCGGGCTGCTCGAATGCGTCCGGATGAACTGGAGGTGCTCCGATGGAGAAACAGGAGAGGAGACCGGAATCCAGAAAAGAGTCACACGCCAAAGAAGAGGTCAAGCCGAACCCGAAGGTCGTCGAATCGGGAAAGAAGATGAAAGAGGACATCGATAAATTGGTCGATGAAATCGATGATGTCCTGGAAAAAAATGCCGAAGAGTTTGTGAAGAACTATGTGCAAAAAGGAGGGGAATAGTCCCCTCCTTTTTTATGTGCGTTTCCGGTGTTCGTCCATCACCGTCCTGCACTCTGATTCCGTCCACCCTAGCGATATCCCATCATTCAACTGCCATGCTGTGACCTTGCCGACGTCCCGTTTGACAAAGGTGGGGTGAGTCGATACCATTCCCCTTATTTCTCAGTAATTTCTGAAGATTTCAGCTTTAAACAGAGGGGTCATGCTCGAAAAACTCTGGGTGTTCAGACCGTCTGATACGGTCCTGCAGAGCAGTCTCGCCCGTACGCTGTCGATTTCTCCGGTGACCGCATCCATCTTGCTTGCTCGCGGGGTGACGACCGCCGACCAGGCGACTCGTTGGATGTCTAGCGCACAGGACGGGCTCCACGATCCATTTTTGATTCC